>DKAX01000094.1 GCA_002450975.1 Proteobacteria bacterium UBA6915 | reverse complement strand
CAGCCGACATTCAGGCAGGTGCCGCCGAGAACCGGGTGGCCTTTTTCATTATGCCACTTCTCCACGACGGCAGTTTTGAGCCCGAGTTGAGCGCAGCGAATGGCGGCCACATAGCCGCCGGGCCCGGAACCGATTACCACCACATCGAAGCTCTGCATGTGACTCTCCTTAAATTTGCAGTAACATGCGCGCCGGATCTTCCAGGGCCTGCTTCAGGGTGACCAGAAACAGGACTGCCTCATGACCGTCAATCAAACGGTGGTCATAGGTCAGGGCCAAATACATCATGGGACGGGCGACTACCTGGCCGTTTTCCACTACCGGTCGTGCCTGGGTTTTGTGCATACCCAGGATGGCGCTTTGCGGGGGATTGAGTATCGGCGTGGACAACAGGGAGCCGAACACGCCGCCGTTGGTAATGGTAAAGGTGCCGCCGGTCAGCTCTTCCATGGAGAGCTTACCCTCGCGTGCCTTTTGCGCATATTCAATAATGGAGCCCTCAATTTCAGCGAAGGAGAGCTGGTCGGCGTTGCGCAATACCGGTACCACCAGGCCGCGATCGGAGCTGACGGCTACGCCAATATCGAAAAAGCTGTGGTAGACGATGTCGTCGCCGTCGATGGAGGCGTTGATAACAGGGAATTTTTTTAATGCCTCGACAGCGGCCTTGACGAAAAAGGACATGAAGCCGAGCTTGGTGCCGTACTCTTTTTCAAAACTCTCTTTGTAACGATTGCGCAGGTCCATCACCGGCTGCATATTGACCTCATTGAAGGTGGTCAGGCAGGCGGCGGTGTTTTGTGCATCCTTGAGGCGTTCGGCGATGCGTTTGCGCAGGCGTGTCATGGGCACCCGCTTGGACGGGCGATCCTCGCTATCGAACAGGGTTGGGGGCTGTGGCGTTGCCGCAGGCGCAGGTGCGGGTGCTGAGGCAGCCGATTGAACCGATTTGGGGGCCGCAGTCTGTTCCTTGGGTTGCTGAATGGCGCTGAGTACATCCTCTTTGGTGATGCGCCCGTCCTTGCCCGTGCCGGTGATCAGGTTGGCATCGATCTGGTGTTCGCCGGCCAGTTTGCGCGCTGCCGGGCTGAGCATGGCATCTGCCTGTGCCGGCGCGGAAGCCTTGGCAGGTGATTTGGCTGCCACTGGTTTGACACTGGCCTTGGCCTCGGTATCGATAATGGCCAGCAATTCGTTGCTGACCGCGGTTTCACCGTCGTGTTTGACGACCTCGGCCAGGACGCCATCCTCCGGAGCGGTCACCTCCAGCACCACCTTGTCGGTCTCCAGTTCCACGAGCAGCTCATCGCGGTGGACGAATTCACCGGATTTTTTCCGCCAGTTCATGAGTGTTGCGTCGGTAACCGATTCCGCCAATACCGGTACTTTGACTTCAATGCGCATGGAATGAGCTCCCTTTGTTTTTCTGTCGGGCGCAGCCAAGTTAAATGGTGAGTGCCTCGTCGATCAGCGCGTTTTGTTGTTCAACGTGTATTACATAATAGCCTACCGCCGGTGAGGCGGACTCCGACCGTCCCGCATAGAGCAGGGTCTGGCTGGGTAACAGGCAGTCTGCCAAAGGCTTCTGGATATAACGCCAGGCGCCTTGGTTACGCGGCTCTTCCTGGCACCAGACGATCTTCTTTGCCCGGGCATAGGCCTTGAGTTCCTGGACCAGTTCCTTGTCGGGGAAAGGGTAGAGCTGTTCTATACGCACCAGCGCGACATCGTCCAATTTGCGTTTGCGTCGTTCCTGTAACAGGTCAAAAAAGATCTTGCCGCTACAGACCACCACGCGTTTGACGTTGTCGGCATCAATGGGGTCGATCTCTCCGATAACGCTTTGGAATCCGCCCTGGGCCAAATCCTCAATGGTTGATACCGAGTCCTTGTGACGCAACAGACTCTTCGGACTCATGATAACCAGCGGTTTGCGAAACGGGCGCAGCATCTGCCGGCGCATCATATGAAACATTTGTGCAGGCAGGGTGGGTACGCAGACCTGGATATTTTCTTCAGCGCAAATATGTAGATAACGCTCCATGCGGGCCGAGGAGTGTTCCGGACCCTGGCCGTCATAACCGTGCGGCAGCATCATCACCAGGCCGCTCAGGCGTCCCCACTTGGCCTCGCCGGAGCTGATGAACTGGTCGATAACTACTTGGGCATTGTTGGCAAAGTCACCGAACTGCGCCTCCCAGATTACCAGGGTGCGTGGGTCGGCCGAGCTGTATCCGTATTCAAAGGCCAGCACCGCCTCCTCTGACAGCAACGAATCGATAACGACGAAGGGAGGCTGATTTTCACTGATATTCTTTAATGGGACATAGCTGTCACCGGTTGCCTGGTCGTGTAACACGGCGTGGCGGTGGAAGAAGGTGCCGCGACCGCTATCCTGGCCGGAGAGCCGTACGCTGAAACCTTCGCGCAGTAGCGAGGTATAAGCCAGCATTTCCGCGAAACCCCAATCCATAGGCATCTCACCTTTGCCCATGCGCAGCCGCTCCTGGTAGATCTTGCCCACCCGGTTGTGGATGGAGAACTCCTCTGGCAAGTGGCACATGGCCTCGCTCAGTTCGGCGATAACCGCCGGATCCAGCGCCGTATTGACGGGGTAGGTCCAATCGGTATCGAGGTAAGGCCGCCAGTCGATGACAAGCGGATTAGTCACATTGCTTTGCAGGTTGCGTACTACCGGCTTGCCCTGGTCCAGGGCATTGCGGTACTGCTCCTGCATTTGGGTGATCTCCTCACCGCTGATCAAGCCCTCTTCCATCAGTCGATTACCGTATAGAGTGACGATGGTCGGGTGGGCCTTGATCTTTTTATACATTACCGGTTGAGTCACGGTCGGTTCGTCCGCCTCGCTGTGGCCGTGGCGGCGGTAGCAGATCATGTCGATGACTACGTCACGGTTGAATTCCATGCGGAAGTCAAGGGCGATACGGGTGGCCAGGATAACCGCCTCGGGATTGTCGCCGTTGACGTGCAGTATGGGCGCCTGCACCATGCGCGCGACCTCGGTGCAATAGTGGGTGGAGCGGGCGTCCATGGGGTGGCTGGTGGTGAAACCAATCTGGTTATTGATAATGATATGGATGGTACCGCCAGTGCGGAATCCCCGTGCCTGGGACATGTTCAGTGTTTCCATTACCACGCCCTGCCCGGCAAAGGCGGCGTCACCATGGATGACCACGGGTAAGACCTGGTTGGACTGGCGGTCGCGCCGCCGGGTCTGACGCGCCCGTACCGAGCCCTCCACCACCGGATAGACGATCTCCAGGTGTGAGGGGTTGAAGGCCAACGTCACGTGAACGGTGTTGCCGTTGGCACCAACATCGCAAGAGAAGCCCTGGTGATACTTCACATCCCCGGATCCCTGGTTGGTGGTGGGATCGAATTTGCCTTCGAATTCCTGGAACAGGGTTTCCGGTGATTTCCCCAGAATATTGACCAGTACATTGAGTCGGCCGCGATGGGCCATGCCCATCACCACTTCACTGATACCTTGCGTGCCCGACCGTTGGATGATCTCGTCCAGCATGGGAATCAGACTCTCGCCACCTTCCAGCGAGAAGCGTTTCTGGCCGACGTAGCGCGAGTGCAGGTAGCGCTCCAGTCCCTCCGCCGCAACGACACGTTGCAGGATTTGCAGACGTGCCTGGTTGTCGAGATTACTTTGTGCGCGGATGCTTTCGATGCGCTCCTGGATCCAGCGTTTTTGCAGGGTGCCGGTGATATGCATGTATTCTGCGCCGATGTGGCCGCAGTAAGTTTGTTCAAGCAGCTTGACGATATCGCGCAGCGGGGCCTGCTCGGGACCCACCAGAGAGCCGGTGTTGAACACCGTATCCATATCCACTTCATTGAGCTGATGAAAGCTCGGGTCCAGTTCCAGAATGGGAGGCAGCTCTCTGAGATGCAGAGGGTCGAGATCGGCCTTCTGGTGACCGCGAAAGCGGTAGGCGTTGATCAGTTGCAGCACCGAGACCTGTTTGCTCTCAACGGCTGCAACCAATTGGCTGTAGTCGACACCGCCGCTGGTGGCCGGGCGGCGTCGTGTTTCGCTGGCAACCGTTTTTCGAATGACCTGGTGGTCGATATCCTGATGGCCAGCGGTGGATTGAGTTTGCACCTGTTCGAAAAAACGTCGCCAGTCGTCGCTGACACTGGCGGGATTTTGCAGATAGAGTGCGTAGAGTTCTTCGATGAAGGGCGCGTTGGCGCCGAACAGATAACTGTTATCCAGAAATTCCTTCATCAAGTGCCGGTTACGCCACAGCATGGTTATAGATTAACTCACTGTTAACAATGTCTGAATACCTGATTCCTAATTTAATAGTAGTACAGGTTGGTGGGCGAAGGGTATGAGAACCTTTCTGCCTATCCTATCGGCACTAATTACTATTTATTAAGCGGGCACCGTGCGAAGTTATTAATAATTATCAGGCCAGTCGAGGGGGCGCTCTTGCAGCAGGCTCAACTGTTCCTGCAGGGTGGTGATCTGCTCCTCCCAATAGCGGGGCGAGGCGAACCAGGGGAAGGCGGTGGGGAAGGCCGGGTCAGACCAGCGCCGGCATAACCAGGCGCTGTGGTGAATCAGGCGCAGGCTGCGCAGGGGCTCGATCAGCGCCAGGGTGGCCGGTTCCAGCCGGTTGAAGGTTTGGTAACCCTCCAGTAGGTCATTTAATTGTACCTGCATCTCCTCCCGGTCTCCGGAAAGCAGCATCCACAGGTCTTGAATGGGTGGCCCATTGAGGCAGTCATCCAGGTCGACAAAGTGGGGCCCCTGGTCGGTCCAGAGGATGTTTCCAGGATGAAAATCGCCGTGTAAACATTGATTTGGCACGGGTCCGGTCCGGTCAAATATCAGTTCTATTTGACTGAGGACGTGATCGGAAATGGATTGGTAGGCTGGGAGTAGCTCTATGGGGATGAATTCACTGGCCAGGGTGACTGCTTGTGCCTGTCGGCCCATTGTGTCCGGCGTGAGGTTTGGCCGGTGACGAAAGCGCTGGCCTGCGGCCAGGCGGTGCATGCGCCCCAACAAGCGTCCCATCCAGCGCAACTGCTCCGGATCGCCCGGTTCCATGGCGCGGCCGCCGCGCCGGGGATAAAAGGCGTAGCGGTAGCCTTCGTGTTCAAAAAGAGTCTGGTTGTTGATGACCAGCGGTGGTACGACCGGGATATCATTGTCGGCCAGCCGGCGGGCAAAGGCGTGTTCTTCCAGAATGGCAGCGTTTTCCCAGCGGCCAGGGCGATAAAACTTGGCCACCACCGGGGCTTCATCCTCCACCCCGAGTTGATAGACCCGGTTTTCATAACTGTTCAAGGCCATCAGACTGCCATTGACGCGCAGGTCGAGTTTTTCGGCCGCGTCCAGGATCAGTTCAGGGCTCAGGTGCTGATAAGGGACTGACTCTTGCATGGTCGGCCAATGCCTTGTGCTAAACTCAGAGATGTCAAAATATTGAATTGCCGTAGGAAAGATATCACGAATGAACCCCAATCCTTTACTGGAATTTTCCGGTCTACCCCCTTTTTCCCAATTGAAACCCGAACAGGTGGAACCCGCTTTAGATTATTTACTGGCGGAAAACCGCGCACAAATCGAACAGCTGTTGGCCAGTAATGAGTCGTATACCTGGCGCAACCTGGTCGAGCCCCTCGAGTCCCTGGAGGATCGACTGGAACGGGCGTGGTCACCTATCAGTCATATGAATTCCGTGGTTAACAGTGACGCCTTGCGTGAGGCATACAACGCCTGTTTGCCCAAATTGAGCGACTACGCCACTGAATTGGGGCAGCATGAGGGATTGTTTAATGCCTTTCGCAGTATTGCCGAGGGTGATGAATACCAGCGCCTGGACAGTGCCCAGAGAAAGGTGATCGACAATGCCATGCGTGATTTCCGCCTGTCCGGTATAGATTTGCCCCAGGAGAAGAAGAAGCGCTACAAGGAGATCAAGCAGGAGCTTTCGCGCCTATCGTCGCGCTTCGAGGAGAATGTCCTGGATGCTACCAATGCCTGGCGCAAACATATCACCAAACAGGATGAACTGGCCGGTCTGCCGGAGAGTGCCCTGGCCATGGCCGCCCAGTCTGCCCAAGGGGAAAACCTGACCGGGTGGTTGATCACCCTGGAGTTTCCCTCCTATTTTGCCGTGATGAGTTACTGTGACAATCGAGCCCTGCGCCGCGAACTCTATGAGGCGTATGTTACCCGTGCCTCCGATCAGGGCCCCCATGCCGGACAATGGGACAACAGTGAAAATATGGAATTGCTGTTAAAACTGCGTCACGAACTGGCTCAGTTGCTGGGTTTTCCCAATTACGCCGCCCGTTCCCTGGCGACCAAGATGGCCCGCGATCCCCAGCAGGTCATATCCTTCCTGGATGAGCTAGCCGGGCGTTCCATCGAAATGGCGCGTCAGGAACTGCAGGAGCTGCGTGATTTCGCCGCCAGCGCGTTGAGCCTGGCCGATATGCAGGCCTGGGATATCACCTATTGCTCTGAAAAGCTGCGCCGCCATCGCTACGATTTGTCGCAGGAGGATGTAAAGCCCTATTTCCCGGAAGATAAGGTCTTGTCGGGTATGTTTGAGGTGGTGCATCGGCTCTACGGCATGACCATCAGCGAGCGAGCGGGGGTCGATACCTGGCATAAAGATGTTCGCTTTTTCGATATCCATGGTCCACGCGGTGAATTGCGCGGCAGCTTTTATCTGGATCTCTATGCCAGGGCGAAAAAGCGTGGCGGCGCCTGGATGGACGAGTGTGTCAGTCGTCGGGTGTTGAGTAGTGGCGAGGTACAAACACCGGTGGCCTACCTGACCTGCAATTTCTCACCACCTATCGGTAAGGATCCCGCTCTATTCACCCATGACGAGGTGCAGACCTTGTTTCATGAATTCGGCCACGGCCTGCACCATATGCTGACACGCGTTGACTATTCCGGTGTCTCCGGCATCAGTGGTGTGCCCTGGGATGCAGTCGAATTGCCCAGCCAGTTTATGGAGAACTGGTGCTGGCAAAGGGAGGCCCTGGAGCTGATCGCCGGCCACTACCAGACGGGTGCACCCTTGCCAGATGATCTTTACCAAAAGATGCAGGCGGCGCGCAATTTTCAGTCGGGTATGCAGATGGTCCGGCAGCTTGAGTTCTCCATGTTCGACTTTCGTCTGCACATGGATTATGACCCGAAGCACGGGGCACGGGTTCAGGAGGTTCTGGATCAGGTGCGCGAGCAGGTGGCGGTGGTCATGCCGCCGCCGTTTAACCGTTTCCAGCATGGCTTTTCACACATCTTCGCTGGCGGTTACGCAGCGGGATACTACAGTTATAAGTGGGCGGAGGTACTCTCCTCGGACGCCTTCGCCAAATTTGAAGAACATGGCATTTTTCACCGTGATACCGGGCTACAATTCCTGGAGACTATCCTGGAGCAGGGTGGGGCGCGCGATCCTATGGAGTTGTTTATCGAATTTCGCGGACGCGAGCCGACCATAGATGCCTTGTTGCGCCACAGTGGGATAGTCGCGTAATACCAATATTAATTTGCTGGCCGATAATAAGAGAGCTTTGACTATGCAGCCGAAAAGAATTTCGTACGTTTTATGCCTTTTAATGGCGTTGGCGCCGGCCATGAATGCCCGGGCTGAAACCCTCTACGTTACTGACAAGGTTTTGTTACCGGTAACGGAGACCGCCGACCCGGCATCCCGCCTGCTGAAGCAGATTCCCACGGGGACCTCGCTGGAAGTATTACAGCGCGATGGTGAGCAGGCCCAGGTGCGGATTGGTGATGATCTGGTCGGCTGGGTCAAGTCAAAATACCTGGTCAGTGATCCGCCGGCCCAGATTTTGTTGTTGAATCTGGTAGACAAACACAATCAGGTCAACGATGAGTTGAAGTCGGTTCGTGGGCGTATGGCTACGCTAGAGGCAGATCTGCAAAAGAAAAACGCGGCGCTGAGTGATGCTGAGGCCAAAATCAACCAATTGGCCAATGACAAGGACGCAGCCAAAGGGCAGGCGAGCACACAAACGCAAAGCTGCCCGGATGCTCCCAAGGTCGAGGTGCCGGCAAATATGAGTGATTCCTGGGAGAAGATTAAAGTGCTTACCGAGGAAAACAAGCTTTTGACAGGTCAGGTGAAGAACGCCTTGTTGGTGCTGAACGGTGGCAGCCTGGGTGATCGTGTAGGGCAGGGATTTACCGCCTATATGCCTTTATGGTTTGTGCTGTCATTGATAATCGTGTCTGCAATTGGGTTCGCCAGTGGCATCTTTTGGCTGGATTACAAGCACCGGCAAAAACATGGCGGTTTTNNTAATCTCTATGCTGGTGGGCGAGTAAACTCGTCCGCCAGTTTTTTTTTGCGTTTCATTGCACCCCACTTGCCCCTTTTACCACTGATCCAGCGAAAAAAACCGGTAACGCGCCAAAAGGCGTTGATCTGACGATATCCGAAATTCTCCATTATGGCAGCGAACATCAATTTCAAGACGTCGCTGGGTTTTGAGTATACATGGAAGGACATCTCTTCTAGTAGCAGTGCGCTGAGCGACAATAACAGTCCGAACATGATGGAAACAAAGAAAAAGGCCACGATTGCACTATAACTGAGGGTGTTTGAAACAATTCCAGCGACCACAAACAGATAACCCAAAGCCTCGATAAGGGGTCCGAACCACTCGAATACGGCCATAAAAGGATAGGCAAACATTCCAACAGCACCGGCGCGCGGATTTAGAAACAGACTCTTATTGGACGCCATGCTTTCACATAGCCCTTGCTGCCACCGCACTCTCTGATTTCGCAGAGACCGATAGTCTTCCGGCGCTTCAGTCCAACAAATGGGGTTGGGTACAAAATGAATCCGATAACGTTTGCGCCTTTGGCGGAAAATACGGTGCAAGCGTACGACCAGTTCCATGTCTTCGCCGATGGTGTTATGGCGATAGCCTCCTACCGATATGACAGCTTCTTTACGAAACAGGCCGAAGGTGCCTGGTATTATAAGTATAGCGTTGAGCGGTGCCCAGCCCAGTCGTCCAAACAGAAAGGCGCGTAGATATTCCATGACCTGAATTAGCGCCACAGGGTTGCTGGGTAGCCCCGTTTTTAACACAAAACCCTCCTTGACATCGCAACCATTGGCTATGCGTACGGTGCCGCTGCTGGCAATCGTGTCCGGGTCTTCCATGAATGGCCGTACTACTTTTTGTAAGCTGTTGCGCTGTAGAATTGAGTCCGCATCCATTGAGCAGATTAACGGGTAGCGGGCGACGTTCAATCCGGCGTTCAGGGCATCCGCTTTGCCGCCGTTTAGCTTGTCGACAAGGCGCAAGTTGTGATGGCGTGTTGACTGGTAAACGGCGTGAATCTGTGTGGTTTGCAGGCGGCGTCGGTATGATTCTGGAAATACTTTAAAGTCAAACTGGTCGATTAGTTTTTGTAATGTGGTGTCACTCGAGCCATCATTGATGACTATGATCTCAAAACGCGAATAGCTCAGTTGAAGTAATGATAAAACAGTTTGGCCGATATTGTGTTCTTCGTTGTACGCGGGGACAAGGAAGGATATTGGTATTTCCTGTCCATTGTGGCTGTCGCTCAATCCCTCCTCTTCCTGGGATTGCATGTAGTTCGGCAGGACCATGATTGACAGTATGTTTAGTAGAAGATACCCGCTGTTTACTCCGATGAAGTAAAACAGGAATATCCACTGAAGGTGTAGAATCCATTCGTTCATGCGACATGAAAGGCCTTTTCCGCTAGTGCATGCCGTAGTATGTCACCGGCAAATTGGTCTTCGGCATTGGTAAGCAGATCTTGAATGAAATCATTGGTGATAAAGGGTAGTTTGACCAGGGTCTGGGCCGTACGATAGCGGACCCACCACTCCTTGTCATAAAGCAGGCGTTGCATACTTGTTTCATCACCTGGTACGGCAATTCGCCCAAGGGCGGTGACAGCATGGACGCGCACATGCCACCGCGGATGATTCAGATATTTCATGGCTAGCGGGCGATAGTCACCTGAACTAATGTGTTGGAGGCAGGCTGAAATGACCTTGTCATCGGGCTCTCGGCTGATAATGTTGTTAATGAGTCTTGCGGTTTCCTGTGTGGGTATGGTGCTTAGCATCTGGACTAGCCGGACAAGTTCGTTTGTCTCATTAGGAATGCGTTCAGCCAGTCGTAGCAGGGGCTTTCTGAACAGCATTTTGTCGCTTTCATCGATGATGGATAATATGCGGTCAATGGGCCAGTCTTGTCGTTTGACAAATAACGGTGTAAGAATGCGGATTGCCGGCGATGGGCAGATCTGCAATAGTGATCGTGCAGCTACAAGAGATGACAAGGAGTCCTTGCTGTTCAGTATCAGTAGTAAATACGGAACCATGTTTCGACTGCTCAATAGTCCAGCCGCGTGCATGGCCAACAACCGCAGGCGGGAGTGTTTTTGTCGAGCTAGTTGATGCAGTAGCGGTTCGGCGCCAGCTAGTTGTGCAAGGCATGCTAGCTGAGAAGCCGCCTGGCCCTTTACCGTCTCCATATAATTTATTAGTAGTCGAAGGAAAAATACAAACTCTTTTTTTGATAGTTGAAACGGGGTGTAAATGAAACCAGCCATTGCGTCAAACATCAAAGGCTGCCACTTTTTCTTGACGTGTTCTTTGAGTTTGCTTTCTCTTGCCCGCGCTATGCGCATAAATACAATGCGTAGTAAAATCATTGTGGTGACAACGCTGATGGCGTAGCCGGTGCT
Source organism: Proteobacteria bacterium UBA6915 (assembly GCA_002450975.1). Taxonomy (GTDB): domain Bacteria; phylum Pseudomonadota; class Gammaproteobacteria; order UBA6915; family UBA6915; genus UBA6915. Next base: position 76,944 of record DKAX01000094.1, on the reverse strand, counting down.
ATATGCAATCATTATCGACAAGTCAGAGGTGATGGCGGAGACTGATGGTGGCGCCTCGTTTAGCATATAGTTCACCTTGTTGATGATAAGAGAATGAGCAAAAGACTTCTGTTTGCTTTAGAGGTCTAAGCATGAAGTCGAGATGGGTAGCGCGCGTTTTCATGGTAAGTATGTTGCGGGAATTGATACGCTCCACTTCCTGCCCTGATGAAACGCCGAGAGCAATAAAGGTGTTTTCATTAAAATAGAGTCGTGAAGTAATAGAGCCTGCGTAAATGGGGCCGGCGTCTTGTACCAGGCCGGTTGAAAATGATGTGATGAACAATAATGGACCAGAGTATATTTCCGCACCCAGGGCAGCTTGGTCTGTAACGGAATTGGTGTAAATGGATCGGGTAACCATTGTCGATGTCACTATTCCGTCGTGCAGAGAGGTGCTGCCTCTCCAGGCGAAGGTTAACTCAGGTAAAACGCGGTGACTGTGGCTATAGTCAAGCGACAGGGTATTGTCCCATCGGGAGAGGCTACGGGTTCCTGATAGTCGGACTTGTTGGTCAGTCAGGTCATAACGGTTGGTTTGGCGATACTGTACGTTCCAGTGAGAATGCCGCGCCTTGAACTCCGCGGAAATCCATTGGTCGTCCCATGGGGCGTATCCATTGTTCAAATCGTCGTGTGTGGCGGAAAACTCAAGATATTGTGCATTGGCCGTCAATGACGATATCAATGACAGACAAAAAATAAATGTGAATCTGCTCACGCGGCCTTGTTCACGTAGCGTTTGATACGCGCCAGCAGTTCAGGTGGCTGAAACGGTTTTAGCAGATAGTCGTCTGCGCCGGCCTCAAGTGTTTTGACAATATTGTGTTCATCCTTGTTGGCCGTAAGCAGGATAACAGGTACCTTGTCCCAATTTAGCGTTATGCGAATATGCTGTAATATCTGATAGCCGCTTTTGAAGGGTAAGCTGTGGTCAAGGATGACAAGGTTGGGCTTTTCGCAGTTGTTTAACAGGGTTTCGGCTTCCAGGCCATCATAAGCCGGGATTACCGTATATCCCTCTCGGGTGAGTAAAAACTGCAACAGGTGTGATATATCACGATCATCTTCGACCAGGATAATCGATTTGTTAGGCATTGCTGTTCCCCGATGCGCTCTTTACATACAGCTATCGGCCCTAGCTATTCTTTAATATACAGACACAATGCAAAACATTGTGAATGCTTGGTTTTTTACCGACTCTATTACCCTGATTTTTCAGATAAAACCGGATAAATAACTGATAATTAGTTTATGTCTTTTATATGATTTTGTTATGATTGCCTGATGAAATACCGAGACTTACGAGATTTTATCGCCCTGCTCGAACGAGAGGGTGACCTGAAACGCATCAAAACACCTATCGATCCCCGGTTGGAGATGACTGAGGTCTGCGACCGGACCCTGCGCAAAGGCGGGCCGGCGCTGCTGTTCGAAAATCCCGTTGGACACACGGTACCTGTCCTCGCCAACCTCTTCGGCACTCCGCGGCGGGTAGCCCTGGGGATGGGCGAGCAGAGTGTCGATGCTCTGCGTGAAGTCGGAAAGCTCCTGGCCTTTTTAAAAGAACCAGAGCCACCTAAGGGTATGAAAGATGCCTTTTCCAAGCTGCCCCTGTTTAAACAGGTGTTGAATATGAGCCCCAAGGTGGTTGGCAAGGCTCCCTGTCAGCAAAACATTCTAAAGGGTGAAGACGTCGATCTTTCGCGCCTGCCGGTACAGACATGCTGGCCGGGTGACGCCGGTCCACTGATAACCTGGGCGCTGGTGGTGACGCGCGGACCACTCAAGGAGCGGCAGAATTTAGGCATCTATCGCCAACAGGTGATCGGTCGCAACAAGGTCATCATGCGCTGGTTGTCTCACCGTGGCGGGGCCCTGGATTTTAGAGACTGGCAACAGCATCGTCCGGGCGAGCCCTTTCCGGTGGCGGTAGCCTTGGGGGCAGATCCGGCAACGATCCTGGGTGCGGTGACGCCGGTACCCGATACCTTGTCGGAATACGCCTTTGCCGGATTGCTGCGTGGAGACAAAACCGAGGTGGTCAAATGCCTGGGTAGTGATCTTCAGGTGCCGGCCAGCGCTGAATTTGTACTGGAGGGGCATATCCATCCTGGTGAAATGGCACCGGAAGGGCCCTTTGGTGACCATACCGGTTATTACAATGAGGTCGATACCTTTCCGGTCTTTACCGTAGACACAATCACCCATCGCGATAATCCTATCTACCACAGCACCTACACCGGTCGTCCACCCGATGAACCGGCGGTTTTGGGATTGGCGTTGAACGAAGTGTTTGTACCGCTATTGCAGAAACAGTTCCCCGAGATCGTGGATTTCTACCTACCGCCGGAAGGTTGCTCTTATCGCATGGCGGTGGTCAGTATGCGCAAACAGTACCCCGGCCATGCCAAGCGGGTGATGTTGGGGGTATGGTCGTTCCTGCGTCAGTTTATGTACACCAAGTTTGTCATCGTGACTGATGACGATATCAATGTGCGCGACTGGCAGGATGTCATGTGGGCCATTACCACGCGCATGGACCCGATGCGTGATACCACTCTGATCGACAATACGCCAATCGACTATCTGGATTTTGCATCGCCGGTGTCCGGTCTGGGATCAAAGATGGGATTGGATGCCACCAACAAGTGGCCGGGTGAGACAAACCGTGAGTGGGGACGCCCCATCACTATGTCGGGCGAGGTTAAGCAGCGTATCGATGCGCTATGGAATGAACTGAATATCTTTCCCGGGCAGGATTAGAGTCATGGTTCCGTGGTTTGTTCTGGATTCGTGGATCCACTGCTCGCGGGCTCAAGGTTTTGACGAAAGATAATAAAGCTGAGATCGTCGGGTTTGCCGCTTTCCCCTGCAGCTGAAGTTTGCATTTTCTCATGACAGGCAATCTGCAGGTTTTGGGCATTGCGTTTCAAGGGGCCTATGCGCACCAGTTCGATGATCTCCTCTGAGGAGAGATTGTCCGACAATCCGTCGCTTGCAATGATCAGTGTGTCGCGTTTGTCCAGTTCCAGTGAAGGTCCCACCTCGATGCGCATATCATTGGCACCAATGACATTGGAAACCAGGTGGCGTTCCTCGTGTTGCATGGCCTCATTCTCATCCATCAGGCCTGATTCAACAGCATAACCCATCGGTGAATGGGAGATGGTTTGCAGTTTCACCTTGCCGCGCTGTCCGATCAGCATGATCATTGAATCACCAATGTGATAGGGCCGAATGACATTGTCCTGCATCTCGATGATGGACAAGGTGGTACCAGCGCCGACACCGAGTAGAGCAACCGCCTCGTTGGCATATTCAATGCCGTTCAGTATTGCCTCTCTGAGTCCCATCTGGGTGTCGGTGACACTGGCCAGGGCCTGTTCGATACACTGCAGGGCGAGCTGTGAGGCCTGTTCTCCCAGCGGTGCGCCACCCATGCCGTCCGCCACCACCAGGATTCCCGTACGCTGGTCTACCTGAAATATAGCGATACTGTCTTCATTGGTGGTCTCCTTGTCCGGAGCCCGGCGTGTGTAAACCGCGACTTGACCGTCAATGAACGGATGTTCATCGACTTCTTCCATGTCATACTGGGTATAGACGTGGTGCTGGATCATAAGTTTAACGGTGACCTAAAACCATTGCATTGTTTGTAAATATTCGCTGAGCTGTCCGGCAGTTTTGAATTTTTTTAATATTTGTTGCCTTTTTAAGCCGCAACACAGTGCCTTGATTTCACTGCGCTGTTTCGAATAATGTTTTTTTCCGCCCATGGCATCATAAAAAATCTTGATCAAATCAACCACATCATCCTGAATATTGGCGGCGCGTGGTGCATTCCACTGGTACATGTCGACAAGCTTGATATCAAATCCCAGCCCGTAGCGGCGTATTAAAATATTGTCGGTGTGCAGATCACCATGGTATTCGCGCATATGATGAATGGTGGATATACCCGATGCCAGGGCGTGTAAAAGGTGAAGTGCCTGAAAGGCATCCAGGCGTCGTCCCGGTTGTCGTTTCAGATATTCCGTCAGCAATTCGCCTTCCACGTAATCGGAAACCAGAAAGGTAATCGGCGTCTGCTGGAAGATGATTGTTTCCTGCGTATGATATTGGATCAATATCGGGCAGTGCCTTAGCTTGTGCAGCTTTTGGGCATAAAACAAAAAGGCTCGATTTTTTGGATTTCGTTGCGGGTAAAAAAACTTTGCTGCACGTTCGATCTGTGTCAGGTTTTCCTTGACATGGTATACCTCGCCTTCCCATCCCTCACCCAGCTTTGCAATGACTTCGTATTTGCCGCCGAGCACACGTCCCGGTGAGAAGTTAAAGGAATTGATAACTCGCGCGGGTGTGGTCCGGGTGGGCATTGTTATCCAATCCGGTATTGGCCGAGCGCACGCTGGCGGCGCGAAAGTGAGAAATGGAATGCAATTTTTTGCGACAACCGATCTGGATGTATGTCGCAGCTAGATCTTATTGGGTTTTCTGCTACCATGCGCATGTTATTTGCCGGATGAATATTATGGACATCGGGTTTTAGATATTAGCATATATCGTGCTAGAAAGTCCTCGCCGGCTAAATTTTTTGGTAGAAACTGTTGAGGTTGAAAATGAAGGAGAAACGCCTTAAAGGCAACACATTGCAGGCGAGCGTAGAAAGACAGCGCCGCGAGTTGTATGCGATTCTTTCGGAACCGATGACCGAGATTTCTCAGGCGTGTGTTGAGGTTTGGCCGGAGCGAATTGCCCTGGATCAGGTGTTGGGGCGTTTTTATAAAGAGATTCCGTACTGCAAATTTTTGTACGCCTTGGATGCCACGGGTAGGCAGATCAGCGATAACATCGGACGTCAGGGATTGCTAACTCAGGACTACGGTCGGGACCGCTCGACAAGGCCCTATATGGTAGGGGTGGGGCCCGAAGCGGATTTTGTTCTTTCGGAGTCGTATATCAGTCTGCGTGAGCATCGGCCATCGCTGACGGCTATTAAGGTCGTATGCGACAAGGAGGGTAGCTTCATAGGTTATATAGGCGCTGATTTCGACCTGAGTGATCTTCCCCTAACCAAAGAGCTGTACGAAGAGCCGAGGCAATGGCGTCAGATCAAAGGAGACCCTTCCATACGTGGTGGCGTTTTTTTTCAATCGCGTGTCGAGAGTTTGCTGGATAAGGATATTGGCGTGGTGCACGGTGTGTTGGAGGAGCTGATGCTGGACCACGGTGTGTACCATGTGATGGTGCACTATTCCAGCAGTCGCTCTGTTATATGGCAATACGATGATCCATTCCGATATCGTTTGTTGGATATTGAGGCTTTGGTTGATCCGGATACCTGTCTTGCCTTTCCACGGCACATCTATCCGCCTGATGCTATGGTGCCTTCATCGGTAATACCGTTGATACTCGAGAGATTTCGCCAATTACGGTTTATGGACGAAACGCTTTATCTGAGAACGGGAACGTTAAATATATTTAACGGTATTGTCGGGCTGACCTTTTCCTGTGATGGTTCCCACTACCTTTCCTTTGAAGAGTTCCTGGACCCCAAGCACACGTTTTGGTTAAACAGTGTGGTCCCATCGTAGCAGGCTTGGTTTATATCTTATGCGCATGGTTTTGCGTGTCGCTTTAACGGCTTAAGTGCCCAGTAAAGGGCGATAATCCAGCCGATCACAGTCCAGCCGGTTAATAGATTGAGTACCATGATATTGCAGCGATTGTCATGTCGGCGTAGCGCGCCGATCAATGCCGGCAAAGGATAGATAACAAAAAAAAGCAGGGCGAACAGTACTTCCACGACCGGACTCCTGTAGCGGCTGACACCGCCTAGGCTTACATTTTCACTGTAGCGCTTGTAAATCCTCAGGCAAATAGAGTTTGTTTATCGGGCGGCATTTGGGCCAAAGAATATCAATAGCCCAACCGAGACACTGGGTTATTGGCTTGGCCAGACTGGGAGGCGTTGTTGGGGGTGACGTGAACTGATTACAGTTGTTCGATCATAGTGGGCATCCAGAGTGATATGGGTAAGCCACGCTATCATTCTTGTAAAAATCTTGAACGTGTGTTTTGTTTCTAGAGATTAGTAGTGAACGATCCAGGTAATAAGAAATAAAAAATAGGCGCAGCGGAGCTGGGATAGTCCTGCCCGTCCGACGCGTAATGAGTGGAACGAATGTAGTGGTGGACACGGTAGGGTGAGGCATGACCGAAGTGACTAAATGTCACTTCGCAGTATGTCGAACGCGTAGCGAAGCTGGGATAGTCCTACCCGCCCAACGCGTAGTGAGTGAAACGAATGAAGTGGTGGGCCCGGNNACCAACTGAGCTACAGGCCCGGATAAGGGTTGTACGATGGTGAAAAGAAGTGCCCCACCTTCGCGTGATTTCCACAGTTATGCGACAGTGAAAATCGTGGCGAAGTATAACCGCATTGGAGCCCCAAGTCATCCTCCGGGCCACCAATGCGGATAGGTGCTTATTCGATGTCAATAAAACTGCGCAATTGCTCAGAGCGGCTGGGGTGTCGCAGTTTGCGCAGGGCCTTGGCCTCAATCTGACGAATGCGTTCGCGGGTTACATCGAACTGCTTGCCAACCTCTTCCAGGGTATGGTCGGTATTCATATCGATACCGAAGCGCATTCGCAGTACCTTGGCCTCGCGTGCGGTGAGCCCTTCCAAGACCTCCTGAGTTGCTTCCTTCAGGCCGGAGATGGTTGCGGAATTGACCGGAGACAGGACATTCTGGTCTTCGATAAAGTCCCCCAATCTTGAATCCTCATCATCGCCAATGGGGGTCTCCATGGAGATGGGTTCCTTGGCTATGCGCAGGACCTTGCGAATCTTGTCCTCTGGCATATCCATACGTTCGGCAAGCTCTTCCGGTGTCGCCTCGCGACCCTTTTCCTGCAGCATCTGGCGGGAAACACGATTAAGTTTGTTAATAGTCTCGATCATGTGTACCGGTATACGGATAGTGCGCGCCTGGTCGGCGATAGAGCGGGTAATTGCCTGACGAATCCACCAGGTGGCNNCTTGGCGCGGCGTGCCTTGGCCTCGCCAATGGACATGCGGCGGTTGATATCCTTGATTTCGCCGATGGTCAGGCCGCTCTCTTGCTCGATGTCCATCAAGCGGCCTTGCATTTTTTCGATTTCGTCTGATTCGGCCTTCAATTTATCGATGTATTTTTCCTTCTTCTTCAGGATCTCTTTCAACCACTTGGGATTGGTTTCGTTATCCGGGAAGGTGGTGATAAAGGTTTTACGGGGCATGCCGGCCTTGGTGATGCAGCACTCCATAATGTCTTTTTCATGTTCTCTGATGCGGTCGACGATACCGCGCAGATTGTCGCTGAACAGGTTGACCATGCGAGGCGCCAGCTTCAGTTCCATAAGCTGGGCGCTCAGCTCTTTTTGTATCTTTTTGGCCTTTTCGTGCTGGCGGCCGTGTTTTTCCGCGGCCTGGGTCAGCTTGTTGTGCAGTTCCAGAATCAAATCGAAGCGGCGCTGTGCCTCTTCCGGATCGGGGCCGGTGTCGGCAGTGCTGGAGTCATCCGAATCGTCATCATCAGCGTCATCGGAGTCATCGGAGTCATCGCTATTGCTGTCCAGGTCCACCAAGGCAGCTGGCGGAGGGACATCTTGTTCGTTGGGGTCGACAAAGCCGGTGATGATGTCAGCCAGGCGGGTCTCTTCCCGCTTGTAGGAGTCATATTCGTTGATCAGCAGGGAAATGGAGTCGGGGTAGGTGCCCAGTGCGGTCAAAACCTGGTTCATTCCGTCTTCGATACGCTTGGCAATTTCGATCTCGCCCTCACGCGTCAACAGGTCCACACTGCCCATTTCGCGCATATACATGCGTACCGGGTCGGTGGTACGGCCGAATTCACCATTTACGCTGGTAGCCAGGGCTGCAGCGGCCTCCTCGGCGGCGTCTTCGTCGTCGGCTACGGAGCTGTCGCCTAATAATAAGGTGTCGGCATCGGGGGCTACTTCATGTACGGTGATGCCCATGTCATTGATCATACTGATAATATCTTCGATCTGTTCAGGATCGACGATCTCGTCAGGCAGATGATCATTTACTTCGCGGTAGGTCAGGAAGCCCTGCTCTTTCCCTTTGGCAATGAGTAACTTAAGTTGTGACTGCTGATCGGCATTCATAATGCGTACAAGACCCCTGCTGACAAATAGCCGGCTATTTTACATTAGGCACAAAAAAATGCGACTGTTGCGCCTTTTATTGGCCCACCTAAGAGAGTAGCTGTTGTAGTTGTTTTTTTTCCGCTTCGTCCAGGCCGCCCTGCCGGGATTTTTGTAATAAGCGTTCGGTTCGCTGCTCTTTATCCAGTTCCCTAATGCGTTTCAGGGCGCCGGTGAGTTCTGCCTGAAGCCCATCTTCGGATAGTGTGAATTCTCGTTGTGCCAGCTGAATAAGGAACTGTTGCTCCCGTTGATCTGGCCATGTCTCAATGATTGCCCCACAGCTGACATGGGGACTGCTTTTTATTAATTCAAGCAAATTTAGCAACATTCTGCTGCCACGCAACTCGATTTTACGCAATTCATCCAGGTTATCGATGTTTTGCGCCAATGACGGGTGCTGAAGCACTAGGGCTATTGCCTGTTTTACCGGTGTCAGGCGCTGATCTACGCCAGGGGTCCGGTTTTTTTTCGCATCGTAATTATTTTTGTTGTTTTTTTGTTGTATGAGCTGCTCGAGTTGGTGACTGTCGACCAGGGAGGCCTTGCTGAGCTGATCCAGAACCAGATGTTTCAGCGGACCTTCGGGTATTTTTTCCACGAGGGGGGTGGCCTTGTTAATCAGGTTGGCCCTGCCTTCGTTGCTGCCCATATCGTCTTGCTGGCTTAAATACTCATAAAAAAAACGTGAAAATGAGAGATGTTTCGCAATTCGTTGTTCGAACAGTTCCTTTCCCTCTTTTCTAACCAGGGAGTCCGGGTCTTCGCCTTCCGGCAAGAAGACAAAGCCAATCTGCCGCCCCGCGCTCATATGCGGTAAGGCCCGCTCCAGCGCGCGGCCTGCGGCGCTTCGCCCGGCCCGGTCGCCGTCGAAACAGAAATAGATATTGCTGGTAACCCGAAACAGCCGCTCCAGATGTTCGTGCGTGGTTGCGGTACCCAAAGTGGCGACCGCGTAGTTGATACCGTGCTGTGCGAGAGCTACTACGTCCATGTAGCCTTCCACCACCAGGGTATAACCTTGCTGGCGGGCGTGTTGTTTGGCCTGATACAGGCCGTATAGTTCCTGGTTTTTATGGAAAATGGCGGTTTCCGGGCTATTGAGATACTTGGCGCCCTCCTGGTCAGCGGCTGCACCGGGCAGCACACGTCCGCCAAAACCGATTACCCGACCACGCTGGTCGCGGATGGGGAACATGATTCGCTGGCGGAAACGGTCATAGGGGCGCTCTTTGTTGCCCCTGATGACCATGCCGGCTTCCAGCAGTAGTTGCTGGTTCTTGGGCGTGTTACCCAGTTGGTTTAATAAATTATCCCAACCGGAGGGGGCGTAGCCCAATTCAAAGGTGTTGGCGATCTCTCCGCTCAGTCCCCGTTGTTTAAGATAGTCCACCGCCTGCTTGGCGTCCGGGTGTTTGCGCAGTTGTCCCCGATAGAAGCGTGCGCACTGCTCCAGCAGGTCATAGAGCTCATCGTATTTAGGGCGACTGGGATCGATAGCCGCTTCGCGGGGAACTTGCAGGCCAACGCGGTTGGCCAACTCCTCCACCGATTCGACAAAGCTGAGGTGTTCGTAATTCATCAGAAAGCTGAGGGCAGTACCGCTGGCGCCGCAGCCAAAGCAGTAATAGAACTGTTTGTCCTGGCTGACAGTAAACGAGGGGGTTTTTTCGTTGTGAAACGGACAGCAGGCCTTGTATTCCCGCCCTGCCTTGCGCAGCGGTACGCGGGCATCGATTACCTCGACGATATCGGCGCGCGCCAATAGTTCGTCGATAAACTCCCGGGGGATGCGACCTTTGTTTTGGCTGGAATCTGCCTGAGCCATAGGGGGCGTCGGGCCGGTTAAAACTTAACCGGCGCCGAGCTGTTGTTTGATCTTGGCGCTGACCACGGCCATGTCGGCCCGACCCTGAACCTGGGGTCTGAGTACGCCCATGACCTTGCCCATATCTTTGATATCTTTGGCGCCGGTAGTGCCGATCGCCTGAGTAATGAGCGCGGTCAGCTCCCCTTCATCCAGCTGTGCCGGCATATAGGCCTGAATGATACCCATCTCGAACTGTTCTTTGTCGGCCAGATCGGTACGGGCCGCTTTCTGGAACTGCTCGATGGAATCGCGCCGTTGCTTGAGCATCTTGTCCATGACGGCCAGCACCTGGCTGTCGTCCAGGGCGATGCGCTCATCCACCTCACGTTGCTTGATGGCCGCCAGGATCAGGCGAATAACGCCCAGACGCTCACTGTCCTTGGCGCGCATGGCGGCCTTCATGTCTTCAGTAAGGCGTTGTTTTAAGGCGCTGTCAGAGCTCATGGTCAAGCGTGCTGCCTGTGATTAGTACAGGCGACGACGACGGATGCTGCTCTTGGAGATCTTTTTCAGATGGCGTTTTACGGCAGCGGCGGCCTTGCGCTTACGCACGGAGGTCGGCTTTTCATAAAATTCGCGGCGACGTACGTCGGTCAGGACGCCGGCCTTTTCACAGGTACGTTTGAAGCGGCGCAGAGCAACTTCGAAGGGTTCGTTCTCTTTAACACGCACTTGGGGCATGTAATATCACCTCAGTAGATAGGTCCATCGGATATTCGAGCCGGCTGCAAAACCGCAGTTTTTTCCTCAGCAGGCCGTAGAACCGGCAGATTATAGACAAAAACCCTGGAATAGCAAGAAAGTTGCCAGAAAAAGCGCTAGTGGCGACAATAGTCCGATGCGCGTACTTGGAATCGAGACATCCTGTGATGAGACAGGCCTTGCGGTCTATGACAGTGAGCGTGGCCTGCTGAGCCACGCCCTGCACAGTCAGGTCGCCTTGCACGCGGAGTACGGCGGTGTCGTACCCGAGCTGGCATCCCGTGATCATGTGCGTAAGCTTTTGCCTTTGATACGAAAAGTGCTTGAAGAGTCGGGGGGAGGCGCGGCGGACATTGACGCCGTTGCCTATACGGCCGGACCCGGATTGGTGGGTGCGCTTTTGGTCGGCGCGGGTTTTGCCCGGAGTCTGGCCATGTCCTGGGGGGTGCCGGCGGTGGCGGTGCACCACATGGAGGGTCACTTGCTGGCGCCCATGTTGGAGCCTGAACGACCGGAGTTTCCCTTTATTGCCTTGTTGGTCTCCGGCGGCCATACCCAGCTGGTTCGGGTCGATGGTGTGGGACGTTACCGGCTCCTGGGGCAATCGGTGGACGATGCTGTGGGCGAGGCCTTCGACAAGACGGCCAAATTGATGGGCCTGGGTTATCCCGGTGGTCCGGAGTTGTCACGCCTGGCCCAGTCAGGACAACTGGATCGCTTTACCTTTCCCCGACCCATGACGGATCGGCCAGGTCTCGATTTTAGTTTCAGCGGTTTGAAGACCTTTGCCCGCAATACCCTGGCCGACCACATTGGTGATGCCCAGGCGCAGGCCGACATCGCCGCCGCCTTTCAGGAGGCGGTGGTGCAGACCCTGGTGATCAAGTGTCGCCGGGCCTTGAAGCAGACCGGGTTGAAGCGCCTGGTTGTGGCCGGGGGAGTTGGGGCCAATCAGCGCTTGCGTGAGGTTCTGGGGGAGGCCATGGTTGCACTGGGGGGGAAGGTCTATTTTCCCCGCCCGGCCTTTTGTACCGATAACGGCGCCATGATCGCCTATGCAGGCTGGTGTCGACTGCAAGAGGGTGAACAGGAGTCGGGATTGAGTTTCAATGTGCGTCCGCGCTGGGATCTGGGCCAGCCGTTTCATCAGCCGTAAACCACGAGGAGTTATTTAGCGTGCACTACCGTCAGTTGGGAGTAACCGATGTTCAGGTCAGCCAGCTCTGTCTGGGAACCATGACGTGGGGCGAGCAAAACAGCGAGCAGGAGGCTCATGCACAACTCGACTATGCCCTCGATCAGGGGATTAACTTCATCGATACCGCCGAGCTTTACCCGGTCCCACCCCGGGGCGAGACCTATACCCTGACCGAGCAATATATCGGCAATTGGCTGTCACGGCGCGGAAACCGTGACCAGATTGTCCTGGCCACAAAGATTGCCAGTCGTGGCGATTGGATCAGCCATATCCGCGAGGGTCGAACCCGGCTGAACGGGAAGTTTTTACAGGAGGCGTTGGAGGGCAGTCTGCGCCGCCTCAAGACCGATTATGTCGATTTGTATCAACTCCATTGGCCCGACCGCAAGACCAATTATTTTGGTCACTTGGGCTACAGTCATGATCCTGACGATATACCCGTGGCCATCGAGGAGACCCTGGCCGAGCTGGACAAGTTGGTGCGCGCCGGCAAAATCCGTCACATCGGCCTGTCCAACGAGACCCCCTGGGGTGTGATGCGTTTTCTGGCCCTGTCAGAGAGCCGTGGCTGGCCGCGGATCGTCAGTGTGCAGAATCCCTTTAATCTGTTGAATCGCAGCTATGAGGTGGGATTGGCGGAGATTTCCGAGCGTGAGCGCTGTGGTTTACTCGCCTATTCGCCCCTGGGGTTTGGTGTGCTGAGTGGAAAATACCTGCATGGCGCACGTCCTGCCGGTGCCCGCATCACACTGTTCCAACGCTTTGATCGTTATAATAATCCTCAGGCAGTTGCTGCTACCGAGGCTTATGTCAATCTCGCACGGGAGTACGGCCTGGATCCGGTCCAAATGGCTCTGGCCTATGTCAACACACGTTCATTCCTGACCAGCAATATTATCGGCGCGACCAGCTTGCAGCAGCTGGAAGCGAATATCCGGTCCCTGGAGGTGAGTTTGTCTGTTGAGCTGCTGGCCGCCATTGAGGCAATTCATGTGCGCATACCCAATCCCAGCCCTTAGATGGTCTTTGTGACATGGACAGGCGTGGAGGTAATGGGTAAGCTTTTTAACGGTTTGATGATGGTGTTGTTAGGGAGGGTCCATTGAAAAAAATCGGTTTAATAGGCGTAGTGTTCTTGACGCAGTTTGTGTCGGCGTGTTCATTCAGTTCCATTATCAGTGATCACCCGATGTTGATGTCCAAGGAGCAGGAGGGGGGCGTTGCAGTCTATTTTATCCGTCCGGATACCACTCGGCCCAAAGGCATTTCCGATAGCCCGGTCAAGATCGAGTATAACAATCAGCTTTTGCTCTCTTTGGCTAAAGGTGAGTTTGCCTATGTGCGCTTGCGCGAGTCCAAAGGGGATATTCGCGTAAAGAGTCTCACCTTGTATACGGGCAATAGACTCCCGGTTGAACTGGAGCGAACCCTTCGCGTTGAATTCGAGTCGGGCGCAACCTATTACGTGATGTTGAGTGAGCGTGATGAGGAGTTTCGCGGTGTCTATGCCCAGCCGGAGTTGGTAGACCTTGATCAGGCGCAGGTATGGCTGACGCGTTTGCGTGCTGTCAGTGATGAACCCGTGCCTATTGCCGCACGTTAAGCGCCTCTTCCTATTGAATCAGGCGCGCTTGATGGCGCGCCAACCGACGGAATGCGACAACTAGTGTCGCGCATGTGAGCATTGTGCCAGTAATTATCTTTATACCCATTTTCCTGTTTGTATTTTCTTCATCGGTAGCGGCGGCAATGTTGGTTCAGCCCGATCAGGTTCGTCACGGGCAGTCAGCGACGGTTGCAATCGAAACCGACGCTGATATTGAGCATCTTTTTCTGATGCCGGGTGGCTCTGTAGCGCTATCTGACTATGAGTTCACCGGTGAGGGTGGTTTTTTACAGTTTTCAGAAAAGCTGTTGCTTAACTACCAGCCAGGAACTGGGATTCAATTATTGACATTCGATGCGGCCAAACGCAGTTGGCGGCAACAAGGGATGATTGCCGCAGTAAAACGACTGGATCATATGTTTTTGGTCGGACGTCGTTTATATGTCACTACAGGGGCAGAGTTAAAAATATTCTTACTCAACGATCGGTTGCAAATTGAGGATCGACGGGAGTTGACTCTGCCTGGTGAGGTGTTGGGCCTCTACAGTGACAATGATGAAAGTCTTATCCTGCTGTTGAAGGGGCAGGATCTGATCAAGGTAGGCATGCAGCCGCGCCCGCTGATGTTGCGTATGCAAAGTCTCGATTTTAGCGTGCGTTCGTTTGTGGTGGAGGGTGATACGGGTTATTTCCTTGGCGAAGATAATCGCTTTTATGTATTGAATCTTGACAGCAAGCGCTTTGGTTCAGTGCAGTCCAGTTATCAGGTTACGGGCGATGCCAACGCTTTGCAGGTCCACGAGGGTATTGCCTATATCGCAGGAAGCCAGGGGCTGACCCTATTGTCTGTCGCCAAGGCGGAGCAACCTCGATGGCTGGCCAGCAATCACAAGGTTGGAGCCATTTCGTTGGTGGCGGTGCGGGATGGGCGCGCCGCCGTAGTCGATAGGCGTGGACGTTTGTCTATTGTTGATGTCAGTCATAAGGACAGGGCATTTTCCCTTTCTTACCATTGGTTGGACTGGCTGCCTGATCAATTGGTTTGGGCTGATGATGGCGCGCTATGGGTGTCGGCGGACCTTTCCTTGCAGCTGATCGATGTTTCCGTAACCACGCCTACGCAAATCAGTACCGAGGGGCGGAATTTCGGTGGCTCGCGACGCGCCTTTGTCGAAGATAACAGGGTCTATGTTGCCGACTGGTTTTCAGGACTGCACATATACGATGTGAAAGATCCTGCCAGGCCCGGCCACATGGGTGGCTATCATACACCCGGGTCGGCCAAGGGTGTGTTGGTGCGCAACGGTGTGGCCTTCGTCGGTGACGATGATCATGGCTTACAGGTTCTCGACGTGCACGATTCCGCACATCCGAGGAGGTTGGCCAGTCTGGCGCTTCCGGGACTTGTTTATACCATGCAATTGTTTGATGACACCCTCTATGTGGCGTCTCATCGCGGCGGTTTCTATATCGTCGATGTGGCCGATGTCAGGCAACCGCGGTTGCTTGGTGGGGTTGATACGCCGGGCAAGGCCTGGGCATTGGCCAAGCGTAAGAATACCTTGTATGTCGCGGATGACAGCTCCGGTGTCCTGGTATTTGACGTGACCAAACCGGAACAACCGGTGCAGAAGGGTAGTTTTGATCCGGGTGGTTTTGCCGAGGACATCGTGATTCGTGACCGCTATGCCTACGTCTGTTTTTTTGACAAAGGTTTGTATGTGCTCGATCTGGCTTCACCCTACCGGCCCAAGCCGATTGCCCATTTGCCCATTCCTGGTAATGCCCGGGGTATTGCCTTACAGGATGATCTGGCGGTGATTGCAGCCTGGGATGCCGGGGTCTTTACGGTGGATATCAAAAAACCCCGGGAACCGCGTATTTTGGGGCAATACGATACGGATGGTTCGACCTGGGGGGTCAATGTCCGTGGGAGTCAGGTTTACGCACTTGATTGGTGGGGTGGTTTCAAAATATTGGATATCAGTGATGTTAGTCGGCCGCGGTTGCTGGGTAGATATCAGGGTGGCGACAAGATTCAGGATGTCACCCTACAGGGGGATTACGCCTTCGCAGCCCAAGGGGCGCGAGGTCTGCAAATCTACGACGTTAAAAACCCAGTCGGGCCGATTTGGTTGAGTGGTCTCGATCTGCCGGCGCCGGCGCGTACCATTTTGGTTGTGGGACGAAGTGCCTATATCGGAACGGATACGGGGGTTGTCGTCGTCAATATCCATGATCCCTTTGAGCCACAGTTGCTGGGCCAGTGGACTACACGTTCTCCGGTACGGCACCTGCTGTCGTTGGAGCGGGAGCGTCTGTTGGTGCAATTTGATAATGGCCTGCAAATTCTTGGCGTCGCTATTCCCGCTCGTATCGAAGAGTTACAGGCGTGGCAGGGGGATATCAATGATATCCAGGCTACTGCCCCGGATTCCTGGTTGTTGACCAATGATTCAGGTTTGTTGGAGTTAAAACAGGTTGATGGCCGATTGGTGGAGGGACGTTCGCTGGCGATGGCCGGCTTGGGGCGCCTGCAGCTTGGCGATCGTATGGCCTGGGTGAGTCAGTTGGGTAACGGGATCCATGGTATTAACTTGGCCAACTCCTGGCTGGAGCCAATTTCCTTTGTTTCATTGGGCATGGATATTGCAGATTTCCTGCGCAGTGGAGAGACGATTTATGCGTTGACGAGCCAGAACCTGCTGGTGGAATTGGATATCAGTCAACCCAAACAGCCGCAACCGGTAAGTATTGTGGGCAGTGTTAGTCCTATAACACGAATTGCCCAATCGCAGCAGGCGTTGTTTTTTGCCGGCGATGAAATACTGGCATCGGTTGAGTTGCCGCCACGTAGCAAGGTGATTGGCGGGCAGGGGCGGTTTACCGTCGAGATACCTGCGACCATGCCGGCAGGCGGTTACCATGTCGTAGGGGTTACGGCCCGCGGCAAGACGCTACGTACCGCCAATCGTTTTCGCATACAGTCTCCCGTGTTTTCAAAGCCGAAATTCTCACTAGAGGATTTAAAGCGCGCTATGCAACAACGGGGATTGGACAGTGAGCCGCTACAGTGACACCGGGATTAACAACCGAAAGACCGAAAGACGCGATGTCGACCTGATCGCTGAAAACCAGCGACTGCGCCTGGAATTACGTAATTACTACAACCAGGCGGTGCAAAATGAAAAAAAACTGGCCCGTTTCCAGGCGCAGGAATTGCGTTTGATTGGCGCACGTAACCTGGCAAATCTGGTAGAGACAGTTATACACGACTACCGAGAGAGTTTTGACCTGGATGTGGTGACCCTGATCCTGATGGATGGTGACCATGAGATTCAGCGCATGTTGGGGGATGCCGGTTTTGGGCGTGAGCAACTGCCTCAGTTGGCCTTTATCGATGAACGTAGCCATGATCTTGAGGTTCTGTTTGGTTTTGACCTTAAGCCCCTGTTAGGTGCCTTCACTGAAGGGCGTTTCGCGCGTTTTTTCCCCCAGGTTCCGGAGCAGCCAAAATCGATCGCCTTGTTACCGTTATTGCGTAGCGATACGCTGATTGGCTGTCTGGCCCTGGGCAGCCACCGGGCGGAGCGCTTTGTCAACGGAACCGCCACCGATTTTCTCGAGCGCCTGGCCATGATTGTTGCAGTGTGCCTGGAAAACGCCATCAATAATGAGCGTCTGAGACTGGCCGGGTTGACCGATGCGCTGACAGGGTTGAGCAATAGGCGTTTCTTCGATAGGCGTTTTCATGATGAGCTACTGCGCATCGAACGCGAGCAGGGATCAGTATCCTGTCTATTGCTGGATGTCGATTTTTTCAAGAAAATTAATGATACCTATGGGCACCAGGTCGGTGATCAGGTATTGCGCGATGTTGCTGCCCTGATGCGAACACAGCTTCGGGTCAGTGATGTGTTGGCGCGTTATGGCGGCGAAGAGTTTGTCGCTATCATTTCCGATTGCCATGTCAGCGAGGTGTTGGATGTTGCTGAGCGTATACGCCGCTGCGTTGAGGGTCATATGTTCCAGGTATCGCAAGGGGACTTTGTGCGCGTCACGGTGTCCATAGGCGTGGCCACTCATGTGGCGGGCAGTGTCCCTCACTGTGAGCCCGGGGAACTGGAAAAAATGTTACTGGCGTGGGCGGATAAGGGTTTATACCACGCCAAGCAAAATGGCAGGAATCGGGTTATCTGTTATTCTGCGGACAAGCAGTAGATCAACCGGGGTTGCGCTGCTTGTTGCGATCGCCGTGGCCAGAATGGCGACCGCGTCCTTTATTACCGCTGCGTGGATTGTTGCGCCGTGCGGGTCTGGTGCCGTCCGTCGGACGTTTTTCCGGTGGTTTGATCTCCGCAGCTAACAGCTCCGGTGGCGGTGTGCTGCCATTGAGTTTATAACCGATATAACTCTCAATCTCAGGCAACGAAAAAGAATAGGTTTCGCAGGCGAGGCTGATGGCGGATCCTGATGCGCCGGCCCGTGCGGTGCGTCCGATGCGGTGGACATAATCCTCGGCATCTTCCGGCAGGTCATAATTAATGACATGACTGACCTCGTCGACGTGAATGCCACGCGCAGCCACGTCGGTGGCGACGATGATGGGTAGTTCGCCTTGGGTAAAGCGATTGAGGATGCTCTGGCGCTTTTTTTGTTGTACATCGCCGGACAGGACATCGGCATTGAATCCGTTGCCGCGCAGGTAGCCGCAAACCTTCTCAGCTACATGTTTGGTATTGACGAATATAATGCAGCGTGTGATCTCCAGGTTGGACAGTAAGCCGATCAAAACGGGGATTTTTTCCGGATTGGAGACGTAATAGACCTGCTCCGTTATGCGATGTGCGGTGACCTTGCCTGTGTCCACTGCCACCTGTTGCGGGTTGTTCATGTGTTCATAGGCCAATTCCGTCACGCGCAGTGGCAGCGTGGCTGAATAGAGCATGCTCAGACGTTTGTCGGGATGGGGCATGCGCCGAAACAGGAAACGAATATCTTTGATAAATCCCAAGTCCAGCATGCGATCGGCCTCGTCCAGCACCAACAGATTGAGATTCAGAATCTGCAGGCTGCCCTTTTCCAGGTGTTTCAGGATACGACCGGGAGTGCCGACCACGATATGGGGCGGCTGTTCCAGGGAGGCGTATTGCGCCTTGATGGGGCTGCCACCACACAGGGTGAGGATGCGGGTATTAGGAATGGCCCGTGCCAGGCGGCGCAGCTCCTTGCTGACCTGATCGGCCAGTTCGCGCGTGGGGCACAGCACCAGCGCCTGGGTCTGGTTGGCGCGTGCGATCAGCTTGTGTAGCAGGCCGATACCAAAGGCGGCGGTCTTGCCGCTGCCGGTTTGGGCCTGGGCCAGTAAGTCCCTGCCCTGCAAGATAATCGGCAGGCTTTGGGCCTGGATAGGGGTCATCTTTTCATAGCCGATGGCGGCGATGTTTTCGAGCAGCTCGGCGGACAGGGGCAGGCTGGAGAAATTCATTTGGGTCATCGATAGCTCGGGGCTGTTGCTGGAATGTGTAGTATAGGGCAGAAGCGGTTGTGCGGATGGAAAAACTGTATTGAGGCCCATCGGGACATCCCTAGTTCAACCCTGTAGCCCGAATGCAACATCGTAAAATCCAGAGGGTTGTTTCCCGGATTCCGCTACCGCTCTTGCCGGGCTACACGCTACAGACTGCACACAAAGTACAATGTTGTGACCATTAGTTGATAAACCTTTATCATACTAACCTCTATCCTCTCGACGAATACTATATGGTTGTCCGATCGCTACGCTCTATCTATCAATTCAAGGTTACGCTGCATCAGGTAACGCCCCCTGTCTGGCGCCGCTTTCAGGTCGCCAGCACCGATACGCTGGAAGATCTGCATATTGCGTTGCAGCTCGTCATGGGCTGGACCAATGCGCATTCACACGAATTCGCAGCAGACAAGAAGCGCTATGGCGTTCCCGATCGGGAGTTTCCTGCGGATGTTCACGATGAGATCGAGCACCGGCTGGACCGGGTTGTGAAGCAGGAAAAGGAGTCATTGCACTACGTCTATGATTTTGGTGACAGTTGGGAACATGAGGTGCTGCTGGAGAAAATTTTGCCGTTCACCACCGAGGCTGTATTACCGCTGTGCCTGGAGGGTGAGAACGCCTGTCCGCTGGAGGATGTCGGTGGTCCGCCGGGTTATGAGGCATTTCTGGAGGCTGTTGCAGACCCCTCACACCCGCAACATGCAGAGTTACTCGAGTGGTGCGGTGGTGGTTTTGATCCGACGGAATTCGATTTGGCGCTGACCAATGATCTACTCAGGCAATACTGCGATTAGGGGCTGGTACTCGTGGCCAGGTGCAAAGCTGCCGGTGTCTCGCTGCGCTTCGCGTGGTGGGCTGCCGCCCTGTCGCCAAAGGCCGGAATCAACGACTTATGCCTTTTTGCCTTCCGCACGAAAACAGTAGCCGCTGGAGCAAAGCCCGCTTTTTCTGGTCCCCTCAGCCCTATTTTAGGGATTATGGTCCCCTAAAAGTCAGTTTTTTCACAAAAAAGCGCGAATTAGCTGAAATAGTTCGGGCTTATTGGAACTTAATGGTCTAGTATTGTCTCAGTCCGCGTTCGGATGGTTTTCACCTGATGAACAAGACTAAGTATGTGAACGGATCGTCATGAAAGGCTGAATGCCTGGATCTCACCTCTCTCGGTTACCTCCACCATTTTCCCCTTTGTGGCCCTTAAGTACACATTCGTTATATTTCAAATTAGGAAAAGTTAAATAGTGAATACTGGTATCGTAAAGTGGTTTGACGCCGCAAAAGGTTTTGGTTTTATCTCCCCGGAAGACGGTAGCAAAGATGTCTTCGTACATCACTCCGCCATTAAAAGCGATGGCTACGCCACGCTCACCGAAGGTCAACGGGTAAGCTTTGATATTCAGAAGGGTCCCAAAGGTCCGTCTGCAGCTAACGTAGTCCCTGCCTAACCCCTGCGCCTGCGGGCGCTGCGGTTTTAGAGCCTGGGCCCGGATCAACAGTGTTGATCCGGGCCTTTTTTATTGGTGTTAAGCAATGGTGACGAACTCGAATTATTCAACGCCTGCACTGCATGCATTCCGGGCAACGAATGTCTTGTTGCTGCTATTGGCCGTGTTAAGCGTGTTGTCTAGTTAGCGCTTGTCGCGCTTTTCGAACTCATCGCTCGGAACAACAACCAAATAGTCGCTGCCTTGTGTGAGTCGCTTGCCGTCCTGTTGTTCGACAATGATCAGGTACTCTCCAGACGCCAGGTCAACAAGGATCTCGTGTTTGAAATTACCTTCGGCGTCGACCTTGACCTGGTCCGCCAACTGTCTGTCACCAATACGGATGGACAAAGGCGCATCACGACCATCACTGCGGATGAAGCCCTGACCGTATATGGTGACCTTGTCACCGCTACCGGCGCGGGCGAAACTGCTGGTCATGTCGTTACTCAGGACACGCACACTCGTGTGCGACTGGTTTGTATTGCCAGTTCGTTAAGCGATGTGACCACAGCGACCACCTGCCCTTCTTTGACGATCAGTCCGCGCACCTTTTCCTTGCGTCTGTCCAACTGCGCCAGCTTATCTGACAGTCGACCAAGCAGTGGTTTTTCCAACACACGATTCTGATATTTATTACTCAGGTAGAGCGGTACCTCTTTTCCCTGTTTATCATACTGAAAGAGGCTGCCGCCGGAGATGGCCAGGCTTTTCAGTTGCTGCTGTTCGAGATCGAAGTCGGTAATCTGTCCGTTCTTTACGATGAGCAGATTGCAGTTCACACAGATTACCTCGTCATCCAATCCTTTGAATGCGCGGTCAGTACCAGTGGCTACCTCCCAAACACGGGCGCCGGGAATCGGTACTGGTGTCAACTCCGGTTGAGGGCAGGTACCGCCGGTCTGACGTTCTAGCTTCCACAGACCTCGACCATAGGTGGAGACAACGATCTTGCCAGTAGACGGGAAATAAAACGAAGTGATGTAGGTCGCCTTGCGTGACTTTTCCACCTGCGACCAGGTGGCGCCGCCGTCACTGGACCGGAAGATACCATTTTGCATGGTACCAGCGAGCACGTGGCATGTGTTGGCCGGATCGAAGGCTATAACGCTGATCAAAGGAAATGCGCGGTCCTTGTTCTTGATGCGAAAACGATAGGCACCACCGCCGGTCACCAGATTGGTCAGTTGATTATTGACGAACCAGTTCTGACCTCCGTCATAGGAGTACTTCACCTCGTCGGTCTCCACATCGACGGCGATCAGGTGATCGGGATCTGCCGGGTCGACACCGAACACGGTATACCAGGCGAACATGGTGGGCAGATAGCCAAGACTGCCCAGATAGTTGACGTCGGCATCGTCGATCACCGGTGCCCCGGGACCATACAGATTGCTGATCTTGTACAAACCCAGGCGTCTGATTCCGTCGGCGTTGACACCGTTGTGCCTGACCCCTTGGTAGATAGTGGCGACACCGCCGGGGGCGGCAATGAGAGGACGACTGGTGATGTTGACATTGATATCGAATTTTGTGGTCCAGGTGCTACCGGTGTCCTGGGTCAGCTTGAAGCGGTTAACATTCGGACTGGTGTCATTGTTAATGGTATTTTGGATGTAGTGACCGTTTTTGATATAGAACGGATTACCGTCGATGTCACCGGAAATCGTGTCACCATCGGCAGGGTTGTGCCAAGCAACCTTGTTTTGCAGATGTGCCTCGGACAGGAAATTGTAACAGGCGCCACAAGTCACACCGGTAACCTGCGAGTGCTGGTGGCCGATGCTTAGCGGTGGTACGCGCAGAAAGAAGCCTTCACAACAGATGCGATTGGGCCAGGTGCTGCCACCGTCAGGGGAGACGTAGATATAATTGTCCTGCGTGCCGTAGTAATAGTCTTGATGCGCGGCAACGTCCGCCGATGACAACACACTCTGGCCGATCACCTCGGTGATTTGCAGCGCATTGAAGCCGCCGGTACCGCCTCCCGCCAGTGTCCAGTGCGAGCCATTGTCCGTGGTCTTGTGCACGCCACCATCGGTGGCCAACAGGATAGGATTGCCAAAAGTACCAAAGGCGATATCGGCCGGGTCGGCATGGTCTACGGTGAGCTGAGTCCAGGAGCCAGCACCCACCGGCCCGGAGGCGTGATGGGTAAACGTCTGGCGGTACATGTTCACGCCGTCACCGAAATAGACCATAAACTGATTGGTTACCCCAAGTGCCAATGTCGCCACACGCACAAAGGCCTGGCGATTGTTCACCGAAGTGGAGTTGATCTGGTTCCAGTGGGCACCGCCGTCGGTACTGCCGTATATGTGATTGCCGCCGGCAACCAGAAACAGGTGTGAGGCACTCAGCGGCGAGGCGGCCAAGGCATGGATTACGCCGCCCTGCCCGACCGAGGGTCCGCTGACATTGCGTTGCCAGGAACCACCACCATCAGTGGAATAGAACACGCCATCGTCGGCGGCGATATTGATACGGCCACCGCTTTGCGCCAGCACATCCCACACACGATTTTGCGTGCGCGTCGCGTTGACGGCGGTGCTGGAGTCGGGAACGATGTGGGTCCAGGTTAAGCCCTTGTCGGTACTCTTGGCCACGCCGCAATCGGTGCCAACATAGACATTGTTGGAGCCTGGCTCGAAGGAGACCGCGTAGGCACTGACATGTTCGGGACAGCGTGTACTGACGGCTGGTGTGGCGTTGGTCGGTTGTGTCCAGCTCGTACCGCCATTGCTGCTGCGCCAGATGCCGCTATTACCTATCTTATAGTCCTGACGCGTGACCGCAATCACGACATTGGCATCGTTCGGTGCATAGGCGATGTCGTAGACATAGTAACTGGGCAGGGCATCGATGTGTTGCCACGTGGTACCACCGTCAGAGGTACGAAATACACCGCCGGTTTCCGACGCCACCAGCATGCGCGTGACATCGCCCGGTTTGACGGTAATCGATACGGCGCGACCACCTTCGGGAACATTGGGCTGAAATGAGGTCAGGGGCGAACACGAACAGCCTTGCAGAAAAAACAGAATAATTACCGACAAAAGTAGAAAAATATTCTTTAGTTTCATGGGACACCTCCTTGATGTCGATGTGGGCAGATCCATACACACACAGCACCTGGGCTGCATGGCTTGCGAGAAGGCAATCTATCTGAGACCATCCAAGCACTGAGATGCATCTAATAAATTTATGTTATTCCTTCTGAAGAACAAATAAAACAAGCAGCTTTTAGCCTTGTACTGAAGGTTAAAAACTCTGTTAAATTCTCTTCTAATACGTAATTACCGTGGTACGCACTAGCCTTCGCCAGTTCAGACTGGTCATTGAGGAATTTCTAACCTATATACGGAAAGCTACCAAACAGTCGCCATACGTAACGACCACACCACCGTACCGGTATATTACGCTGCCCAACTGAGTACGTAGCCAGACACATACCATAACTCTTTACGTAGCAGCCAACAAAACAGGCCGTTAGCCTCTCTCGGCACACCTAAACAGACCAGTGGCGATGCTTTACACTTTACCTAGTCCTCTAGCCAGGTTGCCGACAAGTAGCGGATCATCCTAACGGAACACCATATCGATGCAGATTTGTTTATGCGGACCCTGAGAATACAAGGCATCAATTTCGGCTAAGAATTATTCCATCTAGCCACGAAGAAGAGGTTCATTTAGTCGCCATATATCAGACGACCAAGGTTCCCGGTTGGATTTTTTACCAAGACAACCAAACCCGTAGCAACGCTTTATTTGTTTCCGCCTAGCCGTACCTGGGCTAATATATTAAAAGTTTTCAATTAGAACCCTCACTCCAACTCGCCACCTATCACACGAATATGCTTTTTAGAACATCGCCCGAAGAATTCTGGAATCTGATCGCATCCCGATACGCCGCCTCCCCCATTGCGGATATGACGGCGTACCGGACCAAGATCGAAAATATCAAACCCTATCTGTCGGCAGAGAGCGTGGTGCTGGATATCGGTTGCGGTACCGGCACACAGTGCCTAGATCTGGCCGGCAATGTGAAACAGGTCACCGGTGTGGATATTTCGCAAAAATTACTCACCATTGCCGAGCAGCGCACCGCTGAACGCCAGGTCGATAACGTCAACTTCGTCAAGACATCGGTGTTCGATACGCGTTTCCAGCCAGGCAGCTTCGATATGGTGATGGCATTTTATGTCTTGCACTTTTTCGAGGATATCGAGGCGGTATTCAAACGCATACACAGCCTACTGAAACCGGGAGGTTTGTTTATCTTTGAAACGGCCTGCCTGGGTGAGGGTAGCAAAATCGGCGGTGGTATCATCCGTCTTGCCGGGACTGTCGGACTCTTGCCTAAAATGAGCCTGTTGACCAATACACAGATCGCATTGGCCCTGGAGAAGACCGGTTTTAACGTAGTCGATAAAGTTAAATTCAAGGGCAAGAAAGGCGAATACACCTACTTTACAAAAAAAACCTGACACAAAATCGCTCTTTGCGTCCCGAGCGCGGTAGCTCTGGCGGGCGCGGTGGCAGAAGTGTGTTGGCGTGATTTTTCTATCAATGGCCTTGTCGCGAATTACAGGTTCCATAGTTATTTAATAGGGTGTATACCGTCTCAATATTTCCCCTGCTAACGGGTAGTTGGTTTTCGGCATGGCTTAGCAAGAGTCGATAATCGCGTCCATGTCTTTTTATACTTTTGATATATTCCCGATTGACCACATATGAGCGATGTATGCGCACGAAACTGTCTTTTGACAGCTGACTGTCCAGCGCGGACAGCGAACTGTGGATCACCAGGCGGTTCTTTCGACTCATAGGTGTGTGCAGATGAATGTGGCAGTAATGCTCCACAACCTGTATGTAGACGATCTGATCCATGTCGATTTTCACCGGACCGTTTTGACTTTCCAGTGTTATAGAGTCTAGCATTAAACGTTTTGGGCTATTGGGTTGGTCTTTTCCTGGATTAACGGTTAACGCCATTTGTACCAATAGGGCTGTTAGTATCACCCAAATGGGTAGAAACTTGAAAAAGCTGTAGATAGGATCGGTGAGGTCCAGTTGCAGGTGAAGCTGTGTGAAAGTTTCTGTATGGCTGTAGGGAATCAACGCCAGATAGCCCAGGATGAGTATAAGAAGGGAAAACTGCCAAACTCGCACAACGGATAATTTAAACGTACGGAATTTACCAAACAGGGAAAAAATAGTGTGTTCTAGCAATATTACGCCGAGACAGTAACAAACCCCAATTAACAGTGCATGCTCCAACAGGTCTAGCATTGAACCGTTGCCATGGATAAATTGATGGAGGGCAATAGTCGCACCCGAAACCAGAATAATAATCCAGAGATATCGATAGAGTTTTTGGGGAGATTGAAGAGTGAGTTGAATTGCTTGACTGAAGTGGGCCTGTAGCGTCACCGTTTATGACCTCACAATTTGTGAAACATGTATGTAACATGGACCGTTCGAGAATAAAAATGGACCATTGATGAAATTGTTCTCGAGCAATTTCAAGTTAGGCCTATCATGGTGCAAAGCACAATACAGCGCAAGGAATTCGCAGATGATTAGACTGATCTTGACACTCCTGCTATTACCGGCCGCTGCTGTTTGACAAAAAGGAGGGTTACCCTGGCGACGAGAGGCGAGCCATCGGAAAAGTCCGCGCCCACATAGATGGCGACAAGGCCAAGGTGGTTTTTAAAAACCTGAAGCCGGCTAACGTGGTGGTAACGGTGATTCACGATGAGGATAATGATGGCGAGCTTGATGTAAAGTGGTTGCTGTTACCGGTTGAGGGGACAGGCGTTTCCAATAATATTGATGGCAAGTTTGGGCCGCCGGATTATGATCAATGTGTCATCACATTGTCGTCTGGCATCAATGAAATACAAATACGCATGAGGTATCACGATTAATGAGTTCTGTCGACCATACCGGAATAAGAGTTATCCCACCTGTTTACATGGTTACGCTATTGATAGCAGGTTTTTACTTGAACTATGTAAGTCCTTGGCGGATTGGCGAGGGTGCGATACTTTCTATTGCAGGCTGGGTGTTGCTCAGCTGTTCACTTGCTTTGCTATTGTGGACCATGGCGACAATGAAAAAGTCTGGCAGCAATGTGGATGCGAGAAAAGCGGCGACGCTGCTTCTTAGTCACGGCCCTTTCAAATACAGCCGCAATCCAATTTATCTGTCCTCAGTGTTCCTGTTTCCCTCTTTGGGATTAATCAATAACTCCGTCTGGCTGGCATTGGCGGGGATAGTTTTGTTTTTTATACTTATCGGCAAGATCCTTCCTCGTGAGGAGGCCCACATGACACTAAAATTTGGTGACGCCTATCGAGAGTACTGCAAGTCCACCAGGCGCTGGTTGTGAGGCATCGGGTATCGTACGCGTTTTACCAATACGACGTGCGCAAAGGAATCAGCAGCGTGAAAGGCTGCCAAGAAAAACCGCTGCGACGGTTGCCGTAGCCGCAGGCTTAAACTCATTGATCTGGAAGTAACCACACCGCTCACCTGCCCCTACTGCAAAGGGCGATCGATGGCCGTGGGCAAAAGCGGGGTCTGGGACTAGCCACAATAGATCAGACTCGCAACAAAACTAGCCCGCCAACAACCCCATCACCGTACCGATGATCTGACCCAGTTGCTCTTCCGGCACACCGGCCTTTGCCATGACGCTGATGCCTTGCAACATCATGTTGATGGTGGCGGCGATGGCGGCGGTGTTCAGACTGGGGGGCAACTCGCCCTTTGCCACGCCCTCGTCCAGCAGTGTGCGAAACAGAGACTCCATTTCGCTCCAGGCACTGCGTACCTGTTGAGCGAACAGCGGGTGGTGGGGACCGAGTTCGACTGCGGTGTTGTTGAGGAAGCAGCCGAAGTGAAGTTCGCCTTGTTTGTGTTCCGCATTCATGGCGAGGAAGTAGTTCTGCAGTCGATCGGCGACGCTGCCCGGACTGTCAAGCAGCAGCTTGCGGCTCTTGTCCAGGGCGCGGTCGATGTAGCGCTGCAAGGCCTTTTGGTACAGATCGGTCTTGTTGCCGAAGGTGTCATACAGACTGGCGCGGTTGATACCCATACCCTGAACCAGATCCTGGATAGAGGTCAGCTCAAAACCCTGACGCCAGAAGACCTCCAGCGCCCTGCCCAGCGCCGCATCGGTATCGAATTGTTTGTGTGGACCTGCCATCGCCGTGCCGTTTTTCCCTGCCTAAACCCAACAAAAAAGCCAAAATCTGCACGTCATTATAAATCAATAAAATAGGTGCGCCATCACTCTCCGGCCTAAATGCTTGACACAGTGTAGCAAAACTGGAATGATCGGTCCAAGTTGGAATGATCGTTCCAACCTATGCGCATCAGTAGGACGTAAATATCCGTGGTCCCGCCTTTGGCCGGGGCGGGGCACACGGAGCCATAACCAACAAAGGAGACAAGCATGACACGCATTAGTAAACACGCCGCCCTGGGCGGTCTATTTCTCACAACGTTTTCACTGACTACGGCCACCCCAGCCCTGGCCGATCCGGCGGACGATGTGATACGCCAAGTGGCCGAAGCCATGGGCGGTGTAGACCGGCTGCGCAGCGCGCAAAACCAGATGGTATCGGCCAATCTGACCGGCTGCGCCCCCTTGCAGGCAGCAACGCCGGGCGGTGTGCCGGAAAAGTTCGACCGCCTGCAATACCAGATCACCCGCGCCCTGGACGGCGAACACTATCGCACCCACTGGCAGGTCGATATCGATTTTCCACTGCAGACCTCCTATGACTATCAGGAGATCATCAACGGTGATGCCGGCGCGGTCATCGGTGTCGACAATATTCTGCAACTGCCGCAAGCGCCCATGCAGCCCATTCGTCTGGCGGCGCGTAAGGTGAATCACTTTGTCACCTCGCCGGTAGAGGTGGTCAAGGCGATGCTGGCGGCGCCGCGGGAGGTGGTCTTCCACGGCAGTCGCGATTCACGCCGCGGCGATGTCTCAGTGTTGGGGGTGAAGCGCTACGGTAAGGAGGTGTTGCTGTGGGTGGACAACGCCACGCATCTACCGCTGAAGGCGACCTATTGGGATTCCAATCCGGGCCGGGGTGATAGCCAGATCGAAACACGCTATGGGGATTGGCAGGAGGCCGATGGCATTCAGGTGCCCATGTCCGTCACGCAATCGGACGAGGATAACCTGCTGATCGACATCAGCCGTCTATCGGTGAGCTTCGACGCCCGGTTTATCCAGGACCCGTTCCAGGTACCGGCGGCGCTGACCGTGCCCCTGGATCGGAAGCTGTTCGACCTGGGTCTGAAGTATTCACACTGGTTTCATCGCTATGCGCTGGTCGGCATCCCCTTTGATCTGAATCAATTCAGCAATGAGTCGGTGTTTCTCTATCCGGTGGGCAACGGTGTGTTTTACCTGCAGGGTTATACCCACCACTCGCTTATCGTCGAGATGGCCGATTACCTGATCGTGTTCGATCCGGTATTGATGGAGGAACGCACGCAGTTGGTGTTGCCGCTGATCAAACAGCGTTGGCCGGACAAGCCGATCAAGTATGTGGTGCCAACACACTTTCATGTAGATCACAGCGGCGGTGTGCGCGGTTATGTTGCCGATGGTGCCAGGCTGGTGACCACCGAGGCCAACAAGCGCTACTACAAGGATGTGCTCAAGGCCAGACATGAGATCTATCCCGATCTGTTGTCGCTATTGCATAAAGAGGCGCGTCTGTTGGAGATCAATGACGGCGAGACTTATGTCCTCGACGATGGTCAGCGCAAGGTACAGTTGTTACAGATCGACAACCGTCATGCGCCTGGACTGGTCGCGCCCTATATCGAAGACCAGAAGATGTTGTTTGTGGCCGATCTTTACAGCCCGGAGGCCTTCCCGGTACCGCTACCTGCACAGTTCTCCTATTGGAGTCTGGACCTGTATAACGACCTGCAGACCCGCGGCCTGGATATTCAGACCATGGTCGGTGCCCACGGCGGTGTCGGCAGCTATCAGGGATTTGTCGATGCTGTGAAGGCGACTTTCCCTAACCTGTAAGGAAATCAAAGGAGTGACCAGGGCGGGTGACGCGTTTGGCGTCACCCGCCCATCTATATATAAAGCGTCAGACTCGTTTTCCCAAAAACCGTTTTTCTCGCCCTACCAAATGTACCTTTAAAACACCTTTCCCACCTCAAACATCGTCAACCCCATAAACAATCCTCCCGAGGTACTGCCGCCGGTGATCTCGCGCAGTTTTTCGGTGGGACCGAACAGGTGAGTGTGATAGGCAAAATAACTGCCGATGCGGAACCAGAGTTGCTGGGTAAGCTGACCACGATAACCTACCGTGACACCCGGCCCGCCCAGTGTCGCGTCGCTGTCCTGATCTTGAAATTGCACCATGGCCATAGGTCCCACATACCAACCTAACAGTGTCTCTCTGGTGTCGTTACCGAAGTAGAAGGGAAACTCCAGATTAAATTCAAATTCCTGAATACGCTTTGGTTTGGGTGTGGAATAAACCGTATACACCGAAAAGCGTCCGCCCCAGGAAGATTTTATAGGTCGCTCGATTGAAAAAGGTGTCAAATTCCATACCAGCACCTTTTGATCCTGTGTCTCATAAATTCCCACCCCTTGAAACGGCACGGCCACACCCACATACCAGTCAGCGTCAGCGTCGACCTCGTGACTGACCAACAACAGAAAACTCAATACGCCTATCCATTTATATGATTTTTCCACCGTCATATTGACCTCCCGAGCCTGGCTCTTGACCAACTATGATGCCGCGTCTGCAGACCTTGCAACTGACGATGCACTAAATAGCCTGAGACGCTGGAAATAGCATACCTCTATGCAGGGCCGAAACCTACTTCCCTGTAGGCGAAAAAAACACACGGGGGACAGAGAGAACATTGGACCTTTTTGGCCTACAGACAAGCGCCAGTCCGCACTGTCAGTAGGGTAGCCCCAAGGCCTTGCACAGAAAATCCATGTAGTCATTGGCGGCGAGGAAGCGTGCGCACACCCACTTTTTAAACTCCCTACCTGTAACCTATTTTTTAAGACAGCAACGGCGATGTGACCTTTGCGCTTAAGGTATTCCTTCAGAAGATACCCTTCGTCGCCGACCTCTACAGCCCGGAGGCCTTCCCGATACCGTCGGCAGCTATCAGGGATTGCTCGATGCCTTGAAGGCGACCTTGCCGAACCTGTAAGGGTATCTAGGGAGCGACAAGGGCGGGGGACGCGATTGGTGTTGCCTGCCCTTTTTTATCTCATTGGTGAACCCCTGCATTCAGTGAGGACGAACTTTAAAAACTCTGACTGCTGTAACGTCTAGGAGGGTTTGTGTACCGGACCGGGACGGTTAGAATACCTCTCGGAGCCGTATGCCCGTGTTCCAGGAGGGAAAGAACCGATGCAGAATCATGATAGATCAACAGGTGTTACTCAAATTTTGCTGGCCGCGATGATACTGGCAGCAGGCCTGTTATCCGTCGCCTGCACTGATTCTGTTGAGGAGGATACTAAAGAGACGCTGCAACCACCCCCTCCCCAGGATAGTCAGGACGATAACGAGCTTTTACCACCGGTTGACACCAGTCCCACAACTCCAGGTGCAAATACGCCGTCACCTGAATCTGTTCGCTTAGGCAATAGCGATTCGATTACCATCGTGTTTTCCGCATCGGTAGACACGCAATCGCTGGTCCTTGGTGGTGATCTGGCCAAGGAGGCCGCCGCCGCTGTCTGGCCCGACGACAAGACGCTGCAAGTATCACCGACCTCCATCTGGCATAGCGGCAAAGACAGAACACTGGTCGTGGGAATCGCCGATGCCAGCGGCATGCAATTAGAGACGGCGCAATATTCCTATGACATCGCCACGGTATACGTGAGCATAGATGACCCGGCCGCCAGTGACGATAGCACCGGAACCCGCGGCGCCCCCTTTGCCAGCATCCAGGCGGCCATCGCTTATGCCAATAATAGTTTCGCCGAGGCCTCGGTATTGGTGGCCGAAGGCACCTATGAAGTCGATGGCAGAAAAAACGGCAACCGCGTTGAGATGATGGACAACGTGTCATTGTATGGCAGCTATGCGGCGGACTGGTCAGCACGTGACCGCGACGCCCACACCAGCCGGATCAACAATACCGCGGTGGGTTTTCCCGTGCGCGCAGCTAGCCTGACCACGCCAGTGGTGATCGACGGATTTCAAATCGATTCCGGCATCGGTGAAAGTGTCCTCTTTATCTGGGGCGTTACGGACATCACCGTGCGCAATAACCTGCTCACTACGGAATCGTCGACACAGGCGGCAAACACGGCCTTATCACTGACCCTGGTCGATCACGCGATTATCGAAGACAACGAGGTGGTGACCGGCAGCGGCAGTAATTCCGCCTATGGCATCAGTGTCGAGTGGGACAGCCGTGCGCTGGTCAGCAGAAACTTTATCCATGGCACCAGCAGCAAAAATGGCACTAACGGCATCCTTACCGGTGACGTGTTCGGTGTGGATATATTCAATAACGTGATCGTCATTACCGGCGGCAGCAGTGACATAGCGCTGCGCGTGTATTACGGCTCCACCGAAGGCACCAGGATTGTCAACAACACCTTCTACGCCGCCAAACCTGTCTTGTTGACGGACGTGGCCGTCCTTTTGCAGAACAATATCCTGCACTCCACGGGTACCGATTATTGCCTGGATGAGGTCGGTCCGGATAGCATCTACCCCACTTCGTTGACTAACAACAATTTTACCGGTTGCACCAGCATGGCCCGATTCCTAGAAGGGGTCAAATACAGTTACTTCAGCAACTTTGCCGATATCGCCACACAACTGGGCATTGATAGCAATGGCAGTATCTCAGTCACCCCTGTCTATAAAGACCTCACCAACCTGGACCTGCACCTGACAGCCGATAATGGCACTGACCTTTCAGAGGGTGGCGTGGAGCGCAGCGATTTATTTACGGTAGATAAGGACAGCCATACCAGAACTGACGCCTGGACCATTGGCGCTTATGAACAGGATTGAATAAATCCTATGTCGACGGTTCAGTAACGCAGCCCCAACGCCTTGCACAGAAAATCCATGTAGTCATTGGCGGCGAGAAAGCGTTCGAATACCAGTTTTTTAAACTCCCTACCGGTAACCTCTTTTGCCTTCAAGGCAGCGACAGCGATGTGATCCTTGCGCTTGAGGTCTTCCATCAGCGGATGCTCTTTATCGTAACCCCTGGGCGGTTGCTTGAGCGACTCTCCGCTTAGAACAAAATGACGTTGAAAACTCTTGCCGCCGATGGCGCGCTGCCATTTGCCCGGCTGTTCGGCTATCACGTCACGGATCTTACCCAGCGCCGTGCTGTCCGGGCGCCAGATACCGACACCGACAAAAAACTCGTCCGGTTCTATGTGCAAATAAAATCCGGGTGCGTGCACGTCCTTGCCGTTTTCATGCCTGAACTGAATGCCAATATTGGTTTTATAGGGACGCTTGTCCGTACCGAAACGCACGTCACGGTGTATACGCATCAAAGAGCCCCCCACCTTTTTGGCCTGGGCCAGAAAGTGGGGGGTGAGCGTAGCCAGATCATCGGCCATATCGGTAATGAACTGCAGGGCCGGTTGGCGCACCATTACTTCGTAATCGCTCTTGTGTTCTTCGAACCAGTCGCGTCGGTTATTGCCGGCCAACTGCCGCAGGAACGAGAGAGTCTCTTCAGTGAAGTAACGATTGGCCATGACGCCTTACTTAGTTCATTTCCCGATTGAGATAAGTAATGATGTTCAGCATAGCACCTTGTGGGTCACTGATCACGGCAAAGCGGCCCACATCGGGGATATCCTGCGGCGGCACCATGACCTTGCCACCCAGTGACTCGGCGCGCTTTACCTGGGCATCGACATCGTCCACGGTGACATAACTGCCCCAGGTAGGCGGCACACCCTTTGCCTTGGTGGGAATATTCATAATACCGCCAATCATGTTGTCACCCACCTTGAGCGTGGTGTAGGTCCCTTCCGGCATGGGGTCATCGTGCATATTCCAGCCAAACATTTCACGATAAAAGCTCTTCGCCCCGGAAACATCGCTGGTCATCAGTTCATTCCAGCTGAAGGCACCGTGTCTTTTTTTCAATAGTTGCAGATCCATGATTTTCTCCTCGTTGGTTGTGGTCGTTGCGATGGAGACAAGACTATAACCACCCCCTACTGACAGCGTGGTGTCAGGAGACTTCAGGAAAAATCAGAAATAGCAGAAGGATTTTAATAGAATGGTTTTCCTGCATTGCGGCAACACGTTTGACAAAATGTAAACCAATTTCATCGGGGATTACGTCACCGTGGCAAACTCTGATACTATCCTAACCTTTACGCTCCAGCCCAGGATGACCATGCACTCCATAATCTCCATTTCCTATTTATCCAAGACCTATGAAGGCGGCTTCCAGGCATTGAAAGACGTCAGCCTGGATATCCGCCGCGGCGAGATCCTGGCCCTGCTCGGGCCCAACGGCGCGGGTAAGACCACGTTGATTTCCATAATTTGCGGCATCGTCAATGCCAGCGCAGGTACGGTGACTGTCGATGGATTTGACAACGTCAAGCAAGCACACAGCGCACGCGAGCGCATCGGCCTGGTGCCGCAGGAGCTGACCCTGGGCGCCTTCGAGACGGTGTGGGACACGCTCTGTTTCAGTCGCGGTCTGTTCGGTAAGAAACCCAATCCGGCCCTGCTCGAACGCGTACTCAGGGATCTAACCCTATGGGAGAAGCGCCATGAGATGCTCATGCACCTGTCGGGCGGCATGCGCCGACGGGTGTTGATCGCCAAGGCCCTGGTGCATGAACCGGTCATCCTGTTTCTGGATGAGCCGACTGCCGGTGTGGATGTGGAGCTGCGCAAAGATATGTGGGAGCTGGTGGCGCGCCTGCGCCAATCGGGCGTGACGATCATTTTGACCACGCACTATATCGAGGAGGCCGAGGCCATCGCCGACCGGGTAGGCGTGATCAATCAGGGCCAGTTGCTGGTGGTGGATGACAAGCAGACCTTGATGCACAAACTGGGTAAGCGCCAGTTAGCGGTGGAACTGACTGCGCCTGTAGCCACGCTACCGGCTGCACTGACCCGGTTTAATCTGGAACTGGCGGAGGAAGGCAGTCGTCTGGTCTATACCTACGACCCCAACAACACACACACAGGTGTCGATGAATTGATGAAGGCTATCGCTGCAACCGGACTCATAATCAAAGACATGCAAACCATCAAGACCTCGCTGGAGGAAATCTTCGTCAATCTGGTCAAGGGCAAAGAGAGGAACACGGCATGAACGTCTACGCCATGCGCATTATCTATAAATACGAAATGAAACGCGCCTTCAAGACCATGGCGCAGACCTTTGCCTCGCCGGTGTTATCGACGGTGTTGTATTTCGTCGTGTTCGGTGCCGCCATCGGTTCGCGCATCGATGTGGTGTCGGAGGTCTCCTACGGCCTGTTCATCGTGCCCGGCCTGATTATGCTGACCATCCTGTCGCAGAGCATTGCCAACGCCTCTTTCGGCATCTACTTCCCGCGCTTCACCGGTCAGATCTATGAGGTTTTATCGGCGCCTGTGTCCTTTGTCGAGATTGTCATCGGCTATGTGGGCGCGGCGGCCACCAAGTCGTTGTTGATTGCCTTTATCATTTTGATCACCGCCAGCTTCTTCGTCGACATGCGCATCGCCCATCCGCTGTGGATGCTGGGCTTCCTGGTACTCACCTGTGTCACCTTCAGTCTGTTCGGTTTTATCGTCGGTCTGTGGGCATCGGATTTCGAAAAATTACAAATCATTCCGCTGCTGGTGGTTACCCCGCTGGTCTTCCTGGGCGGCAGTTTTTATACCATCGACATGCTGCCCCCCTTCTGGCAGACCGTCAGCCTGTTCAATCCGGTGGTCTATCTGGTGAGCGGTTTTCGCTGGAGCTTCTTCGAGATCTCCGATGTCAGCGTCGGCCTGAGTCTGGGGATGATCCTGCTGTTCATGACAGTGTGTTTGACTATTGTCTGGTGGATGTTCAAGACCGGGTATCGCCTGAAACAATAGTCGTCCGAGTCGCGGAAAGGTGACGTTATGAGACTGGCGTTGGCATTCATTACCTGTTGCACGACGGGTTGCGCCTCCGTGATTTATAGCCCATTACCGCCTGCAGTTGTTATCGGTAAACACGACAAGGCCTCCGCCCCCTTTGACATCGCTGCACTGAAGCCGGCCTGGCGTCAACGTATCGAAACCATCAAGGCCAGCGGGCGCTTGCCCATTATCGATATCGAATCCACCTTTAACACCCGCGCCATCGATGCCCGCGCCTAAGCCAAGGCCATGGACAGCAATGGTATCGCCGTCACCGCCTTTTCACCGCAGGTCGGAAAAAAGAAGTACGCCAAAGGGAATCTGTGGAGTGACGGTGCGCGCCGCGCCGTCGGCATCGACCCGGCGCGTTATATACCGACATCGACCGCAGGAATCTATCCCGCCTTCAGTGAACAACCGCTGGCCTTTGTCGAACAGACCATCGCCTATGTCTCGGAACAGGCCTATCCGCTGATGGGTGAGTTCGAGTTCCGCCACTATATGTCACCGCGTCAGTATCGGCGCGGTGAAGCCTATCGTGACGTGACGATTGCCATAGACTCTGAGGCAGGGCAACGTCTGTTTGCCTTTGCGGAACTATCGGGCATACCGTTCGAGATTCATTACGAAATTGAGGATGCCTTGCTTGATCCACTGGAAAAAATGCTGGCGCACTATCCCAAGGCGCGTGTGATCTGGTGCCATCTGGGACAGGTGCGTTATCGCACGCGGGCAATAAACTACGACCCGGACTATGTGCGCAAATTGATCGAGACCTATCCCAACATCTATTTCGATCTGGCCTTCGGCGGGGCCGACTCGGTCTATCCCGGCAGTGGCGAACACCATGCCACGGTCTGGCAAGGAACCGGGGTGGTGCGCCCTGAGTGGGTGCAGTTGATAACCGATTATCCCTACCGTTTTCTGGCAGCCCTGGATATGGGCGGCGACCGTGTTAACGAGATTAACCAGCACACCCGCAACCTTCGAGCCTTCATCAACAATCTACCGCCGGAAACCCGCGAAGTCGTCGCCTATAAAGCAGCATGGCGACTGTTGTTCGGTGAGGAATTTTAGTCACTTACACTTTTGAGCTATACGACAACGCCAGACCAGCTCTATCTATCACAAACACTGTTGATGGGTTATCGCATTTACTTTGCCGGCATGCCGACCGATAATGCGCATGAATATTTTCGTCACTTCGGTATTCGAATATTGGACTCAAATCCTGACAGCCCCCTGAACAAACTGCCACCGCTGCTGAGGCAGGATTTGGACAAGTATCTCTGCACCTGCAACGATGTGCCGAAGATCGAAATCATCAATGCCATCGTCAAAGGCGCGACAACGGTAGAAGCTGTACGGAAAGAGACTTACGCCACCATGGGGGTTGGCTGTTGTACGCAACAGGTAGAGCGCCTGATCGAATTGTTGTGCGCACCAGAGCCGGCCAAACGGCGGCGTAAAAACAAAGAGGGTTCATAGAATATCACGCATCATGAATAGTCAGGATTATCAAAACTTACCCGACGTGCGCGACGGCCTCACCCGCAAGGAACGCGTTGTGCTGTATTGCCTGCATGAGGCGCAAAAGGAACTAGGCGGGCGCAACGTACCTACTGCCATGCTTTATGGGCGCGTGGTCGAGCATATCGATATGGGGGTAGATGAATTGCAGACAATACTGCAAAGACTGATGAGCCAACCCAAGTAATTGCATCTTTCAGCATTTCCTAGCCTATTGCAATTACACACCACGGCACATTACTCAAACCGCGGGCCAGCTAAGGTAATGTCAGCGTCAGCTTGGCCTTTCCTTGATAGGAGACCAGAATTTTTTTGTAGCCGCTGATCCCGCCTGGGATGGTAACGACGTCGATATCGCCCAGGGCATTTTGCATGTCTGCCGCCAGGGCATAGGCCTCGTCGATCTGATATTTGTAGATCAGTATTCCTTTGCTACCCAGGATAGTCGACAAGGTATCAACCTCCGCCCAACCGGAGGCGATGATGACATTAAAGGCGTCACTGGCTTGCACAGCAGTTGTTAGCGCGGTTTTTGTAGCGGTGGAGGAGTTCTCATAACCATCGGTGGTCAGGATATTGATCCTGACCTTTTCCCCGCGACCGTTCAGGGCGGTTATGGCGGTACTCCAGGCATCATACAAGGCGGTACTGGCCCGTGTGTAGGCAGTATCATGCTGCAATGCCGTATTGATCGTGGCAGCGGTCGTGGTAAAACCGGTTTTGTTGGTGACCGCATCGCTGAAGATGTCTACACGCCCCAGATAACCGGATGGCAGCACCGCGTGCAGATCCTGGTAATAACCGCTAACGGCAACAATATCATCAAGCAACATGCTGCCCGAATAGTCGGTGGTGTAATTGATGGCCAGCTGGCTTGAAGAAATGTCGGCCACATTGGCAGTGAGTGCGGTTTTATTGCCATTGATATCCACACCCTCAATAACTATCCCGGCCGGATCATTGGTATCCAGGCCGGTGCTGATATAGAAACTGTTATCAGTAGCATTCCAGGGCGTCAACGCCAACCAGGAAGACTCCTGGTCTCGGAAGGGATTTCTGGTCTTGCCGGGGGTAGGCGTTTCGAATGCCAGATTGAATTTGAACGAATCAACCACGCCTTGAAAATCGATCTTACCCAGGGCGGTACGGCAGGGCTTGCTCAGGTTTTGACCGCCGTTATTCAGCGCATCCTCCAGGGCCTCCAGGTCATCGATGCCTTCATTCATACAGGCCTCGTAGGCGGCATCCAGCTGATCTTGCAGTTTCTGTGTCTCCTGATCGTCAACGGAACAAGACACCGTTAAACTGACTAACAAGACTGACAAAAACAGGACTTTTGGCATGACTGACTCCTTCAACAAGGCCATATGACACCCTATACATTCCGCTTAATAGCAAACTAACTATAGTGTGCCGTTTTCATTCCGGCAAGACGTCCATTTTATTACTATCTTGATAAAAGCAGTTCCACCCTGGGTTTGATCCAGACGATCAACTTAGTACCGTCCTTCACACCCGAACGACGCAAAATGGACATTCTGATTTGTTGCCAGCGCACCAGCCGCAGTGATAGGGTGTTGCGGATATTGCCTGACATGGGTTTAAAAGGTAGCGAGCATGAATGCAAACGATAGACACCATCCCTGGCGCATGCCCTTGGCGCTGTTCGGCCTCTACATAGTCGTTTTTACCCTGTGCGCCATCGAGCCCTATGACCGCAGCGTATGGTGGGCCGAAAATATTCCCGTATTTCTGGTCGTTGGCGTATTACTGATCATGTCCCGCTGGCACCGTTTTTCCAACGGCGCCTATTTATTAATGTCCGTGTTTATCATTCTGCATACTATCGGCGGGCACTACACCTTCGAGCGCGTACCTTTCGGTTTTGTCACGGATCTGTTTGACTTTGAACGCAATCACTTTGATCGCATTGCGCACTTCTCTGTGGGATTCTATGCCTACGCCATCGCCGAACTGTTAACCGAAAAGCGTTTGGTGCGTAGCGCCTGGATTGTTTTTCTCTTTCCCCTGTTTGCCATTATTGCCGTAGCCGGTCTTTATGAAATATTCGAATGGCAGTTCGCCCTGATGGCCGATCCGACAGCGGGTATAGCAGTATTGGGCTCGCAGGGTGACACCTGGGACGCACAGAAGGACATGCTCGCCGACACGCTCGGGGCCCTGATGGCGCTGACGCTCTATTTTCAACAACACCGCTCCAAGCTGACCACGCTGACACTCGACTAATCCTCGCCTTAACCCTAGGTTATCTAATTTATGGTCGTTACCCATGACTCTCAGCAGTAATTGTTGAGCAAATCATTTCGACAAAGGTCCCCCTGAGAATCCCGGGATTACCTGTCGCGGGGGATGACATTCAATATCTCGAAGTGCACAATGATGGCCTGTACGCGCATCGGTTCACCTGTACAAAAAACACTCAAATTGGGCGGCGTACACGACAGGGAAGTTCTTCGACAGGGAACGGATACAGTAGTCAAAGTTATAAAGTGCTGGGTATGGATGCAGTCAAAATTATTATAAGCGCTGGTCTTCTCTTGCTTTTTCCGCTGTTGGCGCTTACTCCTTTGCCGGCAGTGGCGCAGCTATGCACCTATTCCACCTACCAATGGAATGTACACGAACAGCGCGCGGTGAATATTCGCCGGGTAAGCCTCCCCTATACGGACTTGAGCGCGGGCGAAAAAGACCCCGCTACCGGCTGCTCGGTCTGCGAACAGGACCAGGTAGAGATCAGCTTGCCCGGCGTGGCACCGTTTAGCGTCTGTAAGCTGATTGCCCAGGACGTGCAACAGACCTTTACGCGCCTGCAACAATCCAGCGTTCCTATTTACAGTATCGTCGGCTATCGCGTGGGCATGACCCGCGGCGATCCTGACGCCCACGGCAATCGCACCCGCTTTAGCAACCACAGTTTTGGCATCGCCCTGGATGTGAACGCCGAGTTCAACGGACTCTACGACAATTGCCTGGAGTTCGGACCCCAATGCCGGCTATTGCGCGGCGGGCGCTGGAATCCGACGCAACCGGCGGCACTGCGCGCGGACGGACCGGTGGTGCGCGCCATGAGAACCATCGGCCTGCAATGGGGTGGCGCCATCCTGGGCAGGCAAAAAGATTTTATGCACTTTTCCATTAGCGGTTACTGAATAAAACAATGATTGGCCATTTGCAGCTGGCAAGGAGAGGAAGATGAACTACGGAAAATTTTCGGCATACTTACGATCTGCCGGCGTGTTGTTGATGACACTGACATTGATCCAGGTCGGCGCCTGCAACCGCAACAAGGATCTGCCTGCCCCGGTACAGGACAACAAGTGGAGTCAGTACCTGGTCTCCCACAGCAATGGCGAATTGTCGCGCAAGGCAGAAATGGCTATACGCTTTTCCGTCGATGTGGCCGGCGAGGCCCAGGTGGGAGGCAGCGCCGCGGAAGCGGTCGAGATCAAGCCCGGACTGGACGCCGATATCACCTTCGCCAATATGCGCGAGATCGCCATCAAGTCCAAGGGCGACATGCCGGGAGGGAACACCTATCGCATCGCCCTCAAGGCCGACAAGCTGGCCGGCGTCGACCAGACCTTGTTGCCCTACGAGTTTGACATCTCTGTCATCAAGCAAGATTTTGAAATCAACATCGATGGCCTGGCGAGTGATGGCGCACCCGAGGCGAATCAGATGGTTTTGACCGGACAGCTGACCACGGCCGATGTCAGCGACAGCGGGGCGGTCGAAAAGATGCTTAGCGCACAATTTTCCGGTAAACAGCTACCGTTACAATGGCAACACAACGACGACAACCGCAGTCATCAATTCACCATCAAGGGCATCGTGCGTAGCGAGCAGGAGTCGGAGCTGCTGCTCAAGTGGGACGGCAAGGCCATCGAAGTCGACAACGCCGGTGAACGCAAGGTACCGGTACCCTCTATCAACAACTTCACCATCAGCCGCGTGCAGGCGGCCAAGGACAACAAGCAATATATCCTGGTCTATTTTTCCGAAACGCTGGCGCCCAAGCAGAACATGGCAGGCATGATCCGCATGGAGCCGGGTAACTTTACCAGCCGTATCGACAAGAATATGTTGCGCATCTACCCAGAACGCCCGCTCAGCGGCCGCGTACAGGTGACATTGGAAAGCGGCATCAGCAGCGAATCCGGTAAAAAACTAATCGATACCAGCAGCCACACCCTGTTCTTCACCAAGGAGAACCCCGGTGTGCGCTTTACCGGCAAGGGCGTCATCCTGCCGGACAACAAGATATTGAGCGTACCGTTCGAGGCGGTCAACGTGAACTCCGTGCAGGTCACGGCATTTCGTATCTTCGAAAACAATATGGGTCAGTTTCTGCAAACCAACGGCATCGACGGCACCCGTGAACTCAATCGCGTCGGGCGTTATCTGTGGCGCAAGACTATTGCCATCGGCAACGACGGCAAGGGCATAGAGGCCGACAAGTGGAATCGCTACAACCTGGATGTCACCGACCTGCTCAAGGAGGCGCGCGGCAGCCTGTATCGCCTGTCCCTGTCCATCGATCGCGGCAATGCCAGCGTCAATTGCAGCGAGTCCGATTCGGAGTTACCGGTAAAGGCATTACCACAGCCCATCAGCTCCGACGACGAAAACCGCAGTGAATACAGCAGTTGGGAATACGCGGAGGATTACTACAACGTCTACTCCAGCAACCGCTGGCAGGATCGCAACAATCCCTGCAAGGATGATTATTACCTGCACAGCGATCAGACCAAGGCCGCGCAAAATTTCATCGCCTCCGATATCGGCATCATTGCCAAACAGGACGACCACGGTCAGGTCAAGCTGGCAACAACTGCCTTGAGCAGC
The DNA here is from genome assembly GCA_002450975.1 of Proteobacteria bacterium UBA6915. GTDB lineage: Bacteria > Pseudomonadota > Gammaproteobacteria > UBA6915 > UBA6915 > UBA6915. Next base: position 34,747 of record DKAX01000094.1, on the reverse strand, counting down.
GGCAAGTCCCTGGGCGGTGTCGAGCTGCAATTCTACAATTTCCAGAACCAGCTTATGGGCGAGGCCGAGAGTAACGGCGATGGTTTTGCCACCTTCAAACCGGAGGGCGTACCGTTTTACGTGGCAGCGCGCAAGGGCGACGACAAGAACTACCTCAAACTCAGTCGCGGCAACGCCTTACCTGTCAGCCATTTCGATGTCGGCGGCGTCAAACTGGAGAAAGGGGTAAAGGGTCATATCTACGGCGAACGCGGTGTCTGGCGTCCCGGTGATGATATCTATTTGACCTTTGTCCTGCAGGACAGCGCCAAGGTAATCCCGGCCAATCACCCGGTGACCATGCAGCTGTTCAATCCCCAGGGGCAGTTGGTGCAGACGCTCACCAATAATCAACCGGTAGATGATTTTTACGCCTTCAATTTCAAGACCGAAGAGGAGGCACCTACCGGTAACTGGACGGCCAAGGCACAACTGGGTGGAACGACCTTCAGCAAGCTGTTGAAGATCGAAACGGTGGTACCCAACCGCTTGCGCGTTGAACTGGACTTCGGCGGTGACGAAGACAAGGCCCTGAATCGCAGCGAGATGCCGGTGAAAGGCCATTTGTTTGCCCAATGGCTGCACGGCGCCAAGGCCAATCGCCTCAAGGCCGATGTGGAAGTCAAGATGCAGACGGACACCACCCGTTTCAACAGCTTTACCGATTATAGCTTCGATGACCTGTCGCGCACCTTCCGCGGTGATCAGGAGAAGGTGTTCGAGGGCCGTCTCGATGAAAACGGACACGCCTATTTCAACGCCTCCATCCTGTCGGGCAGCGATGCCCCCGGCATGCTGCGCGCCCAATTCACCACACGCGTATTCGAGGAGGGCGGCGCCTTCAGTTCACGCAGCACCAGCACCACCTATCATCCGTTCAAACACTATGTCGGTATCAAACTGCCCAAGGGTGACGCCTCGCGCGGTATGCTGCTCACCGATACAGACCATACCGTGGAGATTGCCAGCGTCGACAGCAGCGGCAAACCCGTAGACCTGAATCGCGTACAGGTCTCCATCTTCAAGATCCAGTGGAAGTGGTGGTGGGATCAGTCCGGTGATTCGCTGGCGCAATACGCCTCGTCCGGATATCAGCAGCGCATCCAGTCGGATGTGGTGAAGACACGCGATGGTCAGGGCAAGTGGAAGTTCCAGATCAAATACCCGGACTGGGGACGCTATATGGTGCGCGCCTGTGACCAGGACGGGAATCATTGCAGCAGTCAGATCGTCTATATCGACTGGCCCGGCTGGGCCGGACGCGCACAGGAGCAGCGCGGCGTGGGTGCCACCATGTTGAGTTTTTTCAGTGACAAACAAAACTACACCGTGGGTGAGACAGCCGTCCTGCAACTGCCCGAGGCCACGCAGGGTCGTGCACTGTTCAGTCTGGAGAGCAGTAGCCGGATTCTGGAACAGCGCTGGATCGAGTTAGGCGAAAACAAAGAGAGCGGCATCATCAAGGTCAAGTTGACCGAGGCGATGGCGCCCAATGTCTACGCCCACATCACCCTGGTGCAACCACACGCCGGCAAGACCAACGACCGGCCGATACGACTGTATGGCGTGATACCGCTGGCGGTACAAGACCCGAAGACCAAACTGGAACCGGTACTAAAGGCAGCCGACGAGTGGTTGCCCGAGTCGCGGGTCGAGTTCAGCGTCAAAGAGGCGCAAGAACGCGCCATGACCTACACCGTGGCTGTGGTCGATGAAGGCCTGCTCGGACTCACCGGCTTCAAGACACCCAATCTGCATCGCGAGTTTTATCGCAAGGAAGCCCTGGGTGTAACCAGTTGGGATTTGTTCGACGAGGTGGTGGGCGCCTATGGCGCGGAATTGGAACGCCTGCTGGCGCTGGGCGGCAGTGACGATGAAAAGACGGACGACGCCGGTCGTGAGCAACGCCGTTTCCCGCCGGTGGTTCAGTTCCTCGGCCCGTTCCACCTCAACGCTAAACAGACACGCCGACACAATCTGACCCTGCCGCAGTACATCGGTCAGGTGCGCGTCATGGTGGTGGCCGGTTATGACACCGCCTACGGCCTGGCCGACAAGTCGATCTATGTGCGCAAGTCACTGGCGGTATCACCGACGGTACCGCGTGTGCTGGGTCCGGGCGAGGATCTGACCTTGCCGGTAACCGTCTTCAACATGGAAGATAAACAACGTGATATTTCCCTGCGCGTGGAGACCGACGAATATGTCGAGCTACTCGATGGCGGCAGCACCACCATGCACTTCGGTAAAGCGGGCGAGCAGATCGCCTACCTGCGGGTGAAGGTGCAGAATCAGTTGGGCAAGGCCCATCTGCGCTTTGTTGCCAGCTCCACGGACGCCGAGGCGAGCCAGGATGTCTATGTGGAGGTGCGCAGCCCCAACCCGCAAACCGTGCGCCAGACCAGCTTCACCCTCAACGGTGGTGACAGCTGGCAACACAGCGTCGAACCCCACGGCCTGAGCGGTACCAATACCGCGACCCTGGAGGTGTCGATCATGCCGCCGATCAATCTGGAACGACGCCTGAACTATCTGATTCAATATCCCCACGGCTGCCTGGAACAGGTGACCTCTTCGGTGTTCCCGCAGTTGTACCTCAACAAGCTGGTGGCACTGGATGAAAAACGCAGCCATGCGATACAAAGCAATGTACACGCAGGCATCGAGCGTCTGCGGCGTTTCCAAGGCAGTGACGGCAGCCTGAACTACTGGCCGGGCGATAGCAATGTCAACGGCTGGGCCAACAACTATGCCGGTCACTTCCTGGTGGAGGCACAGCGCCTGGGTTACTTTGTACCGGCGGAGCTGCTCAACGGCTGGTTGCAGGCGCAGACCAATCAGGCGCGCGCCTGGACCCGCGGTGATCGCGTCTCCACCTCGGTACAGGCCTACCGCCTGTTTACCCTGGCGCTGGTCGGTCAACCGGAGCTGGGCGCCATGAACCGCCTGCGTGAACAGGGCGGCATGGACAACATTTCGCGCACCTGGCTGGCTGCGGCCTATCACAAGGCCGGACTGGCCGACGTGGCCGGTCAATTGATCGATGCTTTGGATTTCAGGACCGATGGTTATTCAGCCATCAACCCGACTTTCGGTTCCGAGCTGCGCGACAATGCCGTTTTCCTGTATGCCCTGAGCCTGACCGGTCGCACCGCGCGCGCGCAATCGCTGGTGGATACGGTGTCGAACTCGCTGGCGAAGGATCGTTGGTATAGCACGCAGGAGGTGGCCTACGGACTGTTGGCGGTGGCCCATTATTTGGGTGACAGCGAGGCCGGCAAGACCAAGTTCACCTTCAAGCTGAACTACGGCAAGCGCGATGAAAAGGTCAAGTCGACCAGCCCGATTCACCAAATTGTGCTGCCCCTTGGCGATGAGCCGCTGCCTATCATCGTCAGCAACGACGATGCACGACCGTTGTTTGTCACCGTCAACGTGGCCGGTACACCGGCCGCCGGTGATGAGCAATCCGCCGAGCAAGGCATTGCGTTGACTGTGAACTACATCATGGATGGCATCACCCTGGATGCCCTACCCGCCGATGTACCCCAGGGCAAGGATATCGTGGCACGCCTGACGATAACCAACCGCACCGGCGAACCGGTACAAAACATCGCCCTCACCCACATGGCGGCCTCCGGTTTCGAGATCAACAACAGTCGTCTGGCCGAATCGGGCAAGGGGCGCAATGCACCGGCCGGTTTCGACTACCAGGATATTCGCGACGATCGCATCCTAAGCTACTTCAGCCTCAAGGCCGGCGAGTCCAAGCGCATGGAGGTACGCTTCAACGCCGCCTATCCCGGTCGTTGTTATCTGCCCGCCATCGTCAGTGAGGCCATGTACGACGCCAGCAAACAGGCGCGGGTCAAAGGCCAGTGGCTGGAGATCAAGCGCTGATCGTTTCCACTACAAAGCAAAGTTGCGGACACCTGAGTGTGTCCGCAACGCCAGTTGCCTAACTCGTGATTAAGGATTGGTTGTCGCGTTATCTTGCCCTGACCCACTGGCGCCGTCAGTTGGGACTCAGCGCACTGTTGTCTCTGCTATTACTATTCTGGCTGAGTCTGCCGACGCCGCTGTTCGACACACCGCTATCCAGCATCGCCTATAGCCGCGACGGCCAGCTGCTGGGGGCGCGCATCGCCGCCGATGAACAGTGGCGCTTCCCCGCCCTGCAACAGGTGCCGGAAAAATTCGCCACGGCCATTGTGCAATACGAGGATAAACGCTTTAACTGGCATCCCGGCGTCGATCCGCTGGCCTTGCTGCGCGCCGGTTATCTGAACATCAGCCAGGGCAAAATCGTCAGTGGTGGTTCGACCTTGAGCATGCAGGTCATTCGCCTGGCGCGCGGAAATCAGCCACGCACCCTCTGGCAGAAGTCTATCGAGATGGTGCTGGCACTGCGCCTGGAACTCACTAACAGCAAACAGGAGATTCTCGCCTACTACGCCAGTAATGCGCCTTTCGGTGGCAATGTGGTTGGTCTGGAGGCGGCCGCCTGGCGTTATTTCGGTCGCCAGCCTCAACACCTGTCGTGGGCGGAGACGGCAATGCTGGCGGTGCTGCCCAACAGTCCGGCACTGGTGCATCCCGGTCGGCAGCGCAATCTGTTGAAGGAAAAACGCGACAGGTTATTGCAGCAACTCCACAGCGCCGGTTATCTCAATGATACCGATCTGCGCCTGGCGCAACTGGAACCGCTGCCGCACCAGCCGCACGACATGCCGCGCCTGGCACCCCATCTGCTCGACACCTTGTTCGCGACATATCCGGATAAACACCGCTTCGATACCAGCGTGGATCTGCAACTGCAAAGTGCCGTGAACGATGTCGTTGCGCGTCACGCGCGTAATCTGCGTCTGCAGGATATCAACAACCTGGCACTGTTGGTCGTCGACAACCAACAGCAACAGGTGTTGGCCTACGTGGGCAATGCCCCCGATGATGGCATGGCGGAACATGGTCATGCGGTCGATATCATTCAACGACCGCGCAGCACAGGCAGCATTCTCAAACCCTTCTTGTTTGCCTTTATGATCGAACAAGGGGAGTTATTACCCGACACCCTGGTGGCTGATATACCCACCCAATACAGCGGCTATATGCCGGAGAATTACGACCGGCAGTTTCGCGGCGCCGTACCCGCCAAACAGGCCTTGGCCCGTTCCCTAAACGTGCCCGCCGTGCGTCTATTGAAGCAACATGGCGTCGCGCGTTTCTACGATGAGTTGCAACGGCTGGGCATGGGCACCTTGACGCGCATACCCGATGACTATGGCTTGAGTCTGATACTGGGTGGCGCCGAAGGACGTCTGTGGGATATGACAATGCTCTACGCGCGACTCGCCCATGAGGCGCGCCATGTCGGTGCGGCAGCGCCGGCATTTCACTACGCAACCTGGCTCATACAAAACGATAAACCCGCCGCCGCTGATTCAGGCCTGGGCGCTGCCAGCGCCTGGCTCACCCTGGACGCCCTGCTCGAAGTCAATCGACCCGGCATCGAACAATATTGGCGCCGTTTCGACGGCGCGCGCAAAGTGGCATGGAAGACCGGCACCAGTTACGGCCTACGGGACGGCTGGGCCATCGGTACCGATGCCCGTTATACCGTCGGCGTGTGGGTGGGCAACGCCAGCGGCGAGGGGCGCCCCGACCTGACCGGAACGGCCACCGCGGCACCGGTATTGTTCGATGTCTTTAACCTGCTACCCGATGGCGGTTGGTTCGAACCGCCCCATGTTGCCCTCAAAGAGGTGACCACCTGTCGCGACGACGGTTATCTGAGCGACGGCCAATGCGCAACAAAAACCAGCTGGGCACCGGTGCATAGCCGCTTCGACCAGCGTTCGCCCCATCATCTGCGCGTACACCTAGATGCCAGCGGTCGCTATCGCGTGCACAGTCGTTGTGAATCGATCACGCGCATGCAGACGCGCGACTGGTTTGTCCTGCCACCCGCACAGGCCTGGTACTACCGTCAGCACAACAACGACTACCGGAGCCTGCCGCCCTGGCGTAACGACTGCAAAGGGTTTCAGACACAGGAGGCCAACCCCATCGCCATCCTCTATCCCGAGGCCGGCGGGCGCATCTATATTCCCGTGGATATCGACTCCAAACGCGGCAATGTGGTGTTAGAAGCGGCGCACCAGCAAGCCGAATCAACACTCTATTGGCATGTGGACGATATCTATCTGGGCGACACGCGCCGCTTCCATCAATTCGCCGTGGATCTCGCCGCCGGTCAACATACCCTGACAGTGGTGGACATCGAAGGTCATCGCCTGCAGCGAAGGTTTGAGGTATTGGCACAGTAAATAGCGAATGCAACACCGTGCGAAAATTTGCGGACTACACTATCAGCGTATCTGAACTGATAACTGTCCCAACGTCCCCATAACCAATGTCACGTTGTATCCCGGATTGACCCCCACCGGCTTTGCCGCAGCACCGGTAATGATCCAATCGCCTTTTTTCAGACACTCACCGTAGGTGGCCAACAAACGCGCAACCGTCAGTATGAGCGGGGCGAAATCCTGTGGTACGCGCACCGGATCCAGCGTGCAAACCTCGTTATCGTTGATATGTAGGGAAAAATGCAACTGGTCACGCGTAAAATGTTCAGCCGCAAACATGGGTTCCGCGATCAGCACACTGTCGTGAAACAGGTTACCGGCCAAAATCTCTTCGATGTCGTCGTTAACGCTGCGCGTGGTGTCGACCAACTCCAGGGCGGCAGTATAGCCGTGAATGGCGGCGCGCGCGTCGTGTTCGCTGGCATCAGCACTGAGGTCGACTCCAATATAGACAGCGATCTCCGGCTCCACCAGGATATTACCGCCGGGTGGCGGCGTGTAATGCTGTCCATCGGCAAGGCGGTGTTCACGACTGAGGTAACCGATCATGGCCGAGGGCAGACCCAGGCGTTGTTGATCAGCGCGCATATTAAATCCCACCTTCCAGCCCAGGCGCTGCCCGCGCCCATCAACCTGCGCGCGCCAGGTGGTGAGTTGGCGCTCCAGGCCCCGGTGGATTTTGTCGTCGATTGCGCTCATGCCGATTCCAGAAAATTAGACGAGGCATTTTAAATCAAGACGATAGTTCAAAACAGTCATCTTGGCCGACCAGGGTCGGAATATGCGATAATCCTGCGACCGGAACCGGAACCGGTCCCCTGTTCTGCCGTTGGAGGTGTGTGTTATGGGTAATTCCCTATTTGACCAATTGAAAAAATCGGGCCTGGTGGATGACAAAAAGGCCAAGCAGGTCAAGCAACAGCAGTACAAACAGGCCAAACAGAAGGGCAAAAATGCCACACCGACCGAGGCACAGGAGGCCAAACTGCTGGCGCAAAAGGCCCAGGCGGAGAAGGCGGAGCGCGACCGCCAGCTGAACCAGCAGCGTCAGGCGGAGGCCGAGCGCAAGGCGATTACGGCGCAGATCCGGCAGTTGATCGAGACCAACCGCGTCCAGAATAGTGACGGCGATATCACCTACAACTTCACTGACGGTACCCTGATCAAGACCCTGCATGTCATAGAGAAGGTCCACAAAAGCCTGGTCAACGGTCGCTTAGCCATCGCCCGTCTAGATCAGGGTTACGCCCTGGTGCCGACCCCGGTGGCCGATAAAATTAAACAACGCGACGCGGCCTACATCATCGACACGCAGACCAGTGCCAGCGAACCGGACGAAGACGATCCTTACGCTGACTACAAGATCCCCGATGACTTAATGTGGTAATCGATGACTTAATGCTTAGTTCTGATCACTAAATCCCGCGCGTAGCATTACTCTACCAGGCTTAGTGCCGCTCGATATCACCGCCGGATGCAGCAACATCGTATTGATAGCAGTACAACTGGCAGCACTTTCATTACCGCGTGTCCAATGAGCAACTCGCAGTCCAGTGATGATTTCACGATTAGCTCGGGGTAAATAAAACCTATTTGGAAAATTGGTATTGTTTCAGACAGCGTATACCAAATCGACTTCAATACCCCATGCCTTGCTACAACCTGACGACAGTGTGGCACACCCCGTATTCCCTTTATTCATTAGGTATTAGGCAAATAATCGCCCTTACCCAGAAAACAACCCGGCCAGACTAGGCTAGAATTAATCTTTTCATTCAACGCGATCGTTATTGGTTGATCCATGGCTTTCAATAAACCGGTAAAAAACCTGACGAGGGGCCTGCTCAGTGTCGTTTTAATTTTGATGTGTAGCGGCGTCGGGCCCGCATCGGCCAGCGTCCGACAAAAAGTACTCATCATTTACTCTTTCAACGACTCACTTCCCTGGCAGAAGAGTTTGCGGCAGGGGTTACATTCACGTCTTGATTCTATAAAGAGTGAAGTCATTTTGTTTGAAGAGCGCCTGGATAGCGCACGCCTGAGCGTAACTGAGTATAACCAGGCCACGATCGACTATCTGAAATCCAAATATGCCACCACCCATTTTGATTTGATTCTCACGGAGAGCACCGCCGCTGCCAATTTCCTAATCTCCCACCCGGAACTTTTCGCCTATACCAAACGTTACTTGGTCAATCCCGGTGAAGATCGGCCCGTCTCTGGAAATGAGAGCGTCATCGCCGTACGTAGCGAATACGAAAACAACCTGCACGTTGCGCTAGCTGCTACTCCTCAGGCGCGGCATTTGATCTTTATTGGCAACCTCGAACCAATGACCCACCTCTTCGTTAGCAATATCTGGAAAGCCAAATTCAGTCAACGGGTAAGCTTTGAATCATGGACGAATGACTTTACCTTTGACGAGCTATATCAAAGAGTTGCAGATCTCTCGGCAGACTCCATCATCATATACGGACCGGTCAACCAGGACCGTACCGGCGCCAGGGCTGTTCCCTATGATGTATTGGCCAAGCTTGCCGCACGATCATCCGTACCGGTATTCACCACGCACGATACACTACTGGGTGGAGGAGCTGTCGGCGGTTATCTGATGTCCAGCGAACGTATCGGCGTTCTAATGGCAGACCTGATTGCCGGTATGCCGCCCGATCAGGTTCCAAATAGTGCCTTCTTCGCCAACCTGTTTGATAAACGGGCCCTGCAACGCTGGCACATCGATACCAATAGGCTACCTGCCGATAGCGAGATAAGGTATGCCACGCCATCCTTTTTTGAGAAAAATCGTCTGCTCATTATCTACGGTATCCCCTTGATCATCCTGGAGACGCTGATTCTGATTTGGCTGGCGCATGCCTTACGAACCCGCCGAACAGCCATGCACGCGCTCGATGAGCAGCATAAGTTGCTCGAAATTAAGGTCACAGAACGTACCCAGGAACTTTTTGCCAGCAAACAGGAAGCGGAGCGCGCCAATCAGGCCAAATCAACATTCCTCTCCAACATGAGCCATGAGCTGCGTACACCCCTCAACGCAATTATCGGTTTTTCTGATCTATTGGACTACGATACAACATTGAACAGTCAACAGCGCAAGGATATCAAGGCCATACAATCGGCAGGCAAACACCTGCTGATCCTGATCAACGAAATACTGGATCTGGCAAGTGTTGAGTCGGGCAGGATAAATCTGCAACTTGAACAATTGTCGGTGGCGACGGTATTGAACGAATGCCGTCAACTGGTCAGCCCCATCGTCGACAATCACAAGATATCCATTCAATTCAATATATCTGCCTGTGACGACATCCATGTCCATGCGGATCACACACGCCTAAAACAGGTCATACTCAATCTGATCTCAAACTCCGTCAAATATAATTCAAAAAACGGGTTTATTTGGGTTATTTGCGACTGCAAAACACCGGACACTCTCTCTATTAGCGTTAAAGACAATGGCCGTGGAATTCCGGCAAACAAATTAGACAAACTATTTCAACCCTTTCAGCGTTTCGGAGCCGAGTTCGAAAATATCGAAGGTACCGGAATAGGCCTGGCCATCACCAAGCAATTGGTAGAGTTGATGGGCGGCACAATCGATGTACACAGTATCCACGGCGAAGGCTCGACATTCACCGTCAATCTACCAGTTAATAAAACGCCTGACAAAGACCAGACAAATCCACCTCCCTCAACCCCTACCGTTGACAACCCACGGGCAACACAACAGACTGCCACAAAACGAATACTGATCGCCGAGGATAATGAACCCAATCGGTATTTGCTAAAAACCATGGTAACAACACTGGGCTATGATGCCGACGAGGCATCTAATGGTGAACAGGCTTGGCAATACTGGAGCCGCGGCAACTACTGTCTTGTTCTGACAGATATCAACATGCCACTATTGAATGGCTTCGAACTTGCCGAAAAAATTCGCCATGCCGAGCAACAGACCAAGCAACATATGCCGATAATCGCCGTTACGGCAAGAGCCATGAACGACGACATTCAACGGTGTTACCAGCATGGCATGGACGACTTTCTTGGCAAACCGTTTCAGCTAAACGACCTACAAACACTGCTGGCGAAGTGGCTTACCCCCTAGGCAAGACACAGCAAGCCCCGTTTGGCTACCTGCTATCTCATGCGAAACCAACAATTAGCTGCCATTGTATCGACGTGTTCAGATAGTGGGTACCTTTTGATAAATATGGCAGATCTCTCCGACGGAGCCATCCTCGACAATCCAATAATTTCTAATCAAGCCCACTGCATATTCAGCCTTTCAATCTGGATCACAAACCTGTCGCGGACTTGCCGGTAAATAACCCACCTAGTACACCCCCCTAACACAAACCGTATCTGGACAAACCACTTGCGCTGGGCGTATGTTGCGCTTGTCATTGTCAATGACGCGGGCGGACGTACCGTGGGATTTCGGCGCAGGGTTGGGCGAGGTCAGGGACTGTTTCACTTTAGTGCGAGAGGTCTTTTATGCAGCGTAACACCTTGATTTTCTGCTCCACCTTGGCCCTTCCTCTATATATATACACCCAAACCGTGCAAGCTCTGGAGTGGCCGACGGTCAAGGCCAAGCAGATCGGCGCCCACACCTATGTTATCGAACACGGCCCCCACGACGAGGATGCCAAGGTCAGCCATGGCTTTCACAACAACCCCGGCTTTGTCGTCACCCAAGATGGGGTGGTGGTGATCGACACCGGCAGCAGTTATGAAATCGGCAAGATGATCGTCAACCGCATCAAGGGCGTGACCGACAAGCCCATCAGCCACATCTTCACCACCCACGTGCATGGCGATCACTGGCTGGCCAACCAGGCCTTATTAGAGGCCTTTCCCCAGGCGCAGACCATTGCCCACGCCAACCTGATTGCACTGCTGAACAACGGAGAAGACAAATTCTGGCTGGACACCTTCAGCAAACGCCTGGGTGATGACTTTGCTGGCACCAAGGCTGTCATCCCGACCCAGGCGGCCGAGGCCAAGACCTATGTCATTGGTGGCATTAACCTCCAGGTATTACTGTTCGACAAGGCACACACCGTCACCGATCTGATGGTACACGTGGTCGACGATGGTGTGCTCTTTACCGGCGATATCGTCAACAATGAACACTGCTCCTTCATGGGACATGGCAATTTCAAAGGGGCACTGGCCGCCACCGAGCAAGCATTGGCGTTAAAACCCAAACATGTGGTGGTAGGCCACGGTCACAGCGGTAAGATTGAATTGATCCAATCATTCAATGCGTTTTACAGCACACTGCGCACAGAGGTCGGCAAGTATTACGAAGAGGGATTGGCCGACTATGAGATGAAACCCCTGGTGGTAGCAGCGATGTCTCAATTCAAACATTGGCACAATTTCGATACCCAGATCGGGCCCTATATCAGCCAGATAGTTCTGGAACTGGAGCAGGAGGCCTTTCAATAGCTGCGCAACACAGTCGTCGAATATATCTTATATCCAGGGGTTTGCCCGTCCACTATTTAGTCGTATCATAAAGTTAACACTCCGCGCACAGAAACACTCCCCGGTTTTCGGGGCACAGTGACCAAGGAGCGTCTATGTGTTTTTCCACTACCGCCAGCTTCTCGGCGGCTGCCATTCTGATCCCGACCGGCGCCTACTGTGTGGCCAAGGCCGCCAGTCAGGCCAAACCCTACTGGGCTTTTAGTCTGCTGCCGCTGTTATTTGGCGTTCAACAGGCACTGGAGGGTCTGGTGTGGCTGGCGCTGGCATCACAAGATGCCATGCGCATCACCCTCGCCGCCCTCGGTTTTATGGCCTTTTCTCATCTGTTCTGGTTGCTGTGGATTCCCGCGGCGAGCTATGTACTGGAGCCGCCGGGTCTGCGCAAAAGATTCTTTTTGATACTTGCTGTTGTCGGGGCCCTATACGGCGCTTCGATGTATATTCCTCTGTTGATCAACCCCCACTGGCTTACTGTGGATGTCATCAGACACTCTGTCGTCTATGAGGCAGCCCTAATCTACGACGGATACCTGCCGCGGATTGTGGTACGCATTCTTTACGCGCTGATCGTGTTGGCGGCGCTGTTACCTTCCTCGGATCGCTACATACGCCATTTTGGCGTGATCATTGCCACATCCGTGGCACTGACCACAATATTTTATGGTTACGCCTTTATTTCGGTCTGGTGCTATTTTGCTGCGCTGTTATCTCTCTATATCGTGTACACCATTTTGCGCGTTACCCACTCTGACCTGCCTGGCGTCGGTCGCCTGCGCTAGATAACACTTGTCAGCCCAAAGGGTTTCCCTGCATGCCAGGAAGCCGTATTATCGAATAGATCTTTTCACCAATTGAAACATGAGATATGACTCTGGAATTTCTGCAGAATGAAGTTGCCGGTAATTCGCTGCTCACATGGATGATTGCAGCGGGTATCTCATCGTGTCTGTTTTTGATTGGCGGCGTAGTCCGCCTGCTGGGCGCGCGCCAGCTACGTAACCTGACGGCCCACTCCAGTCATATTGCCTGGCCCACCTTGCTGACCATAGTCAACCAAAGCCGCTGGCTGTTTATCTTTCTGCTTGCTCTGTTTGCCGGCATGCTGGTGCTACAGATACCCGAACAGATACGCAACCTGGGCACGACTATCTTTGTCGTCGCACTATTGATGCAAATCGGCTTGTGGGCCGCCTCGGCGGTTCGCGTACTGAGCGAGCAGTATCGTCGGCGTAAACTGGCGGAAGATCCCTCCGGCACCACCACCCTGAGCCTGCTCAACTTTTTCGGCTACATCGTTATCTGGTCACTGGTATTGCTGTTGGTGCTGGACAATATGGGCATCAATATCACCGCCCTGGTCGCCGGCCTCGGCGTGGGCGGTATCGCTGTAGCACTGGCGTTGCAGGCAGTATTGGCCGATCTGTTCGCATCGCTCTCCATCGTGCTGGACAAACCGTTTGTGGTGGGTGACTTTCTGGTCATAGACAATCTGATGGGTTCGGTGGAGCGTGTTGGCCTGAAGAGCACACAACTGCGCAGCCTCTCCGGCGAACAACTTATTTTTTCCAACACGGATTTATTGAAGAGCAGAATTCGCAACTACGGGCGTATGGCCGAGAGACGCGTGGCCTTTAGTCTGGGTGTGGTCTATGACACCCGCCGCGATCAACTGGTAAAGATCCCCACTATCGTACGCAACGCCGTCGAGCACCAATCGGGTACGCGTTTCGACCGTGCGCATTTTTTTGCCTACGGCGACTTTGCCTTGATATTCGAATCGGTCTACTACGTCCTGGGAGCGGACTACAACCAGTACATGGATATCCAGCAGGCCATCAATCTCGCGATTTTTGAACAATTTGAAAAGGAGGATATCCGCTTCGCCTATCCGACGCAGCGCCTCTTTCTGGAGCAGGCAGGCAAGGTGGTTTGAATGCGCCCCGCCCCGCTACTGGATTCTGGCGTAGGCATTCTGACGAAAGCTGACAGACCCTAATATATCCAACACGGTTTTCTCGTCCAGGCCGTTGGTTCCGACGTAATAGATGGTATCGGGGTTGCTCTCCACCATAAACCACATGCGATGCTGATAACTGCCGTCGGGATAATCGAATACCGCATAGACCACGATCTGTCCATTTTGAAACTGACTGACCTGGGCACCGCCCAGGTAGTCTGGCTTTCCGGTCAATGACCACTTCCAGGCCTCGGCATCTTTGGCATTGGTGGGCAACTTGTCGGCGGGAGTGCGCGTGAAGATGATATCCATCCAGGCACGCAGGCTGATATTGGTTCCGGCCAGAAACGGTGGCAGTTTGGCGCGGGTATACTGGTCGACGGCCACCAACTTGCCGTTGTCATAGGCCAGCAGCATACGCTCCTGGGTTCCGGTCAGGCGGAACTCACCATCGGGCACCATCAGCCGCAAATCGGCGAAATCGATCTGCTGGTATCCGCCGACATCAACCCGCGGCCAGGGCCGCTCGATGGCGATACGACTGCACAGCGGGTGTTTGCATTCGGGTTTGAGCGCAGGGTCTTTGTCAGCCGAAAAGGTCACGGACGTAACCAACGCACCCAACAGGGTGCCAGTCATGCGCAAAATCCAGTGTTTATGCCATTGAGTCATAGGTGGGGGTTTCCTCTACTCTGTATCAGGCTGCCTCGGGGGCCATGTTACCAGAACCAAAATGAATGTGTCATAAACCGGTGACAATCTACGGGTTAACGGCATTCACATACAGCAGAACCCTATCTGACCACAATCGTATTATTTTGCCGCAACCGAGTTTGCACTTTGGACACGATAGAACGCCGACGTTGTCCCAAGTGGTTGTTTTCGGTAGCACAAGCCCAATCTGGAGCGTGGATAATGGAAATTTACCCGATGTAACATTCCCAGCCGCCGGGCGTCACAGGCGGTATCTGAGTCGGTTTGCGAGGTAATCATGAAATTGAAAACAGTAGTCTTTACAGTGGCCTTGATAGGCACCCTGTTCAACCTTCCCAGCCACGCGGCCAGCGCCAAGGCAGTATTCGCCGGCGGGTGTTTCTGGTGCATGGAGTCCGATTTCGAACGACTGATGGATAAAGGTGTTATCGATGTGGTCTCCGGATTCACCGGTGGCCGCCTGAAAAATCCTACCTACAACGGTAACCATGAAGGTCACTACGAGGCTATCGAAGTGACCTATGATCCGGCGCGTATCAGCTATCAACAACTCTTGGACTTTTATTGGTTGCAGGTCGACCCCTTCGACGCCCAGGGACAATTTTGCGACAAAGGCCATAGCTATCTGAGCGCCATCTTCGTCGCCAACAAAGAGGAGCGCGCCCTGGCCGAGGCCTCGCGCCAAAAGGTCGTGGCCCGCTTTCCCGGTAAAAAGATCGTGACCCCGGTATTGGATGCAACGACCTTTTACCCAATCAGCGGGAACGAAAGCTATCATCAGGACTTCTACAAGAACAATCCGATACGCTATAAGTTTTACCGCTATAACTGCGGGCGCGATGCCCGCCTCAAAGAGGTTTGGGGAGAGCAGGCGGGTCATTGACCTGCCGCATTGAACGGGCGATGCTAGGTGGGTACGTACCCACCTGGCAGAGACTGACAAAAGTGAACCACACCGCTTCAGCCATCGCGATTTTTTGCAGCTTTTTTTTGACTTGCGCCTGCAGCCACATGGCGTCTACACCAACCGGCACTAGCCCGGACACACAAACGCATTCTGACATTCAGCACACACCGCCCGGTGACGAGTTGGCACCTATAAACGAGCCTCAGGATATATGCGCCGCCTTCAATCGGCAGGAGGAAAAGCGACGCCAGAACCATTCACGCTGCTACTGCCCCTGCGCCTGCGTGAATGGGGAGATCAGCTGCGCACCCTGCATTCCTTGTGATGACGGCATAGACACGTTGATAGAACCGGAACAGCCTCCACACTAGCTACGCATTATTCAGGCGAGTCCTGGATAGGTAAACAACAACAGGTGCAGCAGATTGACGCAGAAATGGCCCAGAATGCTGGCCTCTATGCGGCCGGTGAACTGGTATAGAAGCCCGTAACCGACGCCGGCCAGGGTCGCCAGCAACATCAGCGTTGAACCGCCGGCAGCGTGTGCAAGACCGAAGATCAGCGCCGTCGTTATTGTCGCCAGCAAGGCCCCCGAAGGACGCTGGTGCCAGCGTTGTGCCAGGTGGTGTTGTATCAGTCCGCGGAAAAAGGCCTCTTCCGTCACACAGGTGGAAAAGAGATTACCCCACATCCAAAAACCCAGACCGTCGATCAGTTTCGGTGCCCAATGGACAAAGCCCAACACCCAGGCGCTGGCCAGGACCAACACAGCGGTCAATGGCGCCAGCCACAATACAGTCACCAGGGTATCGGCGAGGGATTGGACCTGGGCCGGACGCCGATAGAAAAATCCCAGCAACAACAGGCCGAGCAAAATCTTGTCCAGGTGCAGATACAAGGCGAATGGTCGCGCACCGGGTGACAACACGGCCGGTTCGATAACGGCGATGGATTGAAATCCCGGCACCCAATGCAACGCCAGGGACACCATGGCAGTCAGCGCCAGCGCACCGGCCAGCCAACGCCAGACCGCGGACAGACGTGCGTTGGCCACCAATCCCGCAGACAACACCAGCAACAACACCATCGCCAGCCCGGAGAGGCTGATCTGCGACAGCAGTACTGCCGTCAGTAATGCAGACACCAGCAACACCAACCAGACATCGCGCAATACGGGCATAGACTGGCGTCTTAGCCCAAGGGAGAGCAGTGCCAGGCTTAGCAGTGAAAACGGCGCGAGCGCTGAAAGATTCATGGTGACCCAGGGATAGGAGACGAAGCGCTATAGTAGCCTCTCCCCGGATACGCGCCTACCGCAAGGTTCGAAAATTTTTTTAACAAAAAAAAAGCCACCGGACAAGCCGGTGGCAAGGTCTAAAATGGTGACTTAGTGTCCCATATTGTTGATCGCGTCGAGCAAATCCTTGACCGCCAACAGCTGTGTACGACTGATTGTGTCATGCGCATAGGCGTAGCTCTCTGCGCTCTCCAGAATCACGCTGTACAAGGCACTGTCCGCAAGCCCCATGCCGTTGAACAGATTGAATTCACCGGCCAATAGCTGCTTCAACAATAACTGATGGGCATCGGAGGTTTGATTGGCCAGCGTATTGAAGGCCACATCATAACCGGTCAGGACAAAGGGATCGGCTATAAAAAATTGATTGACCTGATTGATCAGACCATCGATGACGTCCTGACTCAGCTGTGCCTTACCTTTACCAGTGATCAAGGTCTTAAGCTGATGTTTCCAGAAACCGATGGTACGTCCCTCGCCCGCCAGCACTATGCCATTGCCGTCGAGGTCTTCCGGATCAAGATCCGCAACAATGGCGTCGAGGTCGATGGTATAGGAAAAATCCACACCATCGATGTCACCGGTCAAATCGACATCGTGCGTGGTCACGCCACTGGCGTCGAAGTAGGCGGTCAGGCTGGCAGCAAAACCACCACCGGCACCATCCACACTTACCTGATAGTTACCCGCAGTCAAGCCGGAGATGATGTAACCACCATTGGCATCGGTAAGCGTCGCCAGGTTCCCATTCAGGGCGATGGGCACATTGGCCAACCGTGGTTCGAATGTATCCCATACACCATTGTCATTGATATCTACAAACACCTTACCGGTGATGGAGTAGCTCTCGGCCACCGAGCCGCCCGCGCCAGGCACTTGCACCGACCCCTCTTCCACACTTTCACTGACACGATTGGAGCCCGCCTTGACGAAAAACGACCCGTCTTCCGCACCCCACTGACCCGTCAGGTAGAAGGTGTAGGTATAGGTGGTATCCAGCGGTTGACCATCGTCATACTTCAATCCGTACACGCCGGTAGTGGGATCCTGACCCACAGACCAGGTCGGTGAGGAAATCTGATCGACCTCGACATGATCTACGACCATGCCATCCTGCAGTGGTATCACCCAGTGACTGAGGTTTTTCCCCGTGCGCGGATCGCCAGCCACATACGTTGTTCCCGACAGGGAGTAGCTATAACGGGTCAGATTGGTTGCGGAGTCGTATACCGGCTCAGAGATCAATTCCGCAGTCCAGCTTCCCAAGTAACTGTTGGCCGCCGTTCCTGCATAAAGCGGCGTAGTACCTATCAGCACTGACACCGCAATCAGTATCCCTTTGTTAACAAATCTTTTCATATACACCATCCTTTTCATGACGCAGCTCACGATTTGAACCGTAAAGCGAGTATAGTGCGACAAAAAAAGTTGGTTTTAAAAATCAAAAAAGTTCACAGTTAACATTCGACAATACCTAAGTACTGCAAGTGTACAGCCGCTTCACCAGGGATGATTTCTCGCAAAAAACCACCAGTAACTTCATAACGCGTGGGCAGGAAAACTTTGCAAGAACGCCAACTTGCCTATCCAGTCTTGCCATTCGTCGTCGTCCTTGGTACGCTGACCTTGGTTTCACTCACCGCCTATCCCTCCCCGGCAGCAAAACATCCCATAGCGCTTCAAACACCTGGACCGACCATCGGCATTGTGACTTTCTCTAATTCACACGGGTCACATCGACTGACAAAAACCCAGGAGCGAAACCATGAAATCCGCACTTATCATCATCGATATGCAACAAGCCTTGTTCGAACGCGATCCCAAGCCTTTCGACCATGACAATGTCTGCCAACACATAAACCGTCTGTCAGACAAAGCCCGCGCCGCCGGTATACCGGTCATGTTTCTCCACTATGAAAAACCCGGCTTCATCGACTATGACAGCGACCCCTGGCAACTGATACCGGCCTTAACCAAGGCCGCTTCCGACCGGGTGATTCGTAAGACAGGCACCGATCCGTTTGCCACATCCGATTTACAGGAGTATCTGCAATCATCGAGTATCGATGACCTGATTATTTGCGGCTATGCCACGGAGTTTTGCATCGATACAACCGTGCGCCGGGCGACGAGTCTCGGATATACCGTGCAACTGGTCGCTGACGCGCACACCACACACGATAAGACCCATCTGAGCGCGCAACAGATAGTCAACCATCACAACGTCACCCTGTCACAGGCTCCGACTATCACGGCTCCCAGACATGGGCAAGTGGTTATGTCGCGCTAGAAAAAAAGCCGCCGTCCCTTACAGGACGGCGGCTTTGCAAAGAGCCACAATGAAAATCGGGCCCTTGCTATCAAATCGTTAATCGACCGGCGTGATATCCGTATGTCCACTGCCAACGGCATTTCCTATCATAATCGTCATATCAACGCCGTCGCTGGTATCGATGGACCCGGCTATGGTTGAGCCGATTTCCAGCTTGAAGCTACCCGCATTCAGGTTTAGCGAAGCCTCGATACCGAGAGAACGGTACTTATATTTGCCCGGCGTGGAAGAAGGCATAAAGGCGGAAAACGGCGTTGTCAGGACGGTAAGACCATCCACCACGACAGTCACCACATCATCAGCGGCGGGCAGGCCCAAGGCGCTGTTGATGACCAGCTTGATGTCGCCATCCTCGACACTCTGCGTAGCGCGTGCGTAGGTAAAGTCCAAAGGCGTGGTGGTCGTGATCTGCGCCAGCATCAACTCGGAATCGCCGTCATACTGATGCCAGATCAGATTGAGATTGTCGGTCAACGTGACATTGGCATCACGTAATACGTCATTGGTGATCCGCGTGGTCTTTTTGGTGGTATTGCTGTAGAACATCACCTCGGCGGCCGTATCGGCGCCGGAGATATAGGCGATATCACCGTGACTGTTGACCCAGCCGTAGCCATCGTCGACATCGTTATCGGTAATGGCGGTAATAGTGTCAGCCGCTCGGTCATAGAAATAGATCTCGCTGTCGGTCCCGTTGGGGTCCTGGGCGGTCCAGATCACATCCCCCCTGGCATCCAACACACCCCAGGTACGCGGTAGCGCGTCGTTGGTCAACTGGCGAACCTCACCGGTGGCGGCATCATAGAGCATGATGTTGTTCTCCGCCTGCCAGGTGACATCACCATTCAAACCCAGCCAGGGATTGGTGTCCCATAGGCCATTGTCCACGGTCAGCTGTTTGACCGTGCCGGTGGCGCCGTCATAGCGCATGGTATGGGTATCGACATCGGTGTACACGGTCCAGGCGATGTCGCTGTTGTTGTTGAAACTCAGAAACCAAAACGAATCGTAGAAATCATTATTGGAGATATTGGTGTAACTGTCCTGCGCGGCGGAGTAGAGAAAAATCTCGAAATCATTACCGTCGGAGCCAAACCAGACTACATCACCACGATCGTTGAAACGTATGTTACTGAAACCGGTAAAGCCATTGGTAATGTTTTTGATCTCGCCGGACACCGGATTCCATTTATACAATTGCGAAAACATTGCACCATCGTCGCGGTGTTCCCAAAGCACCTCACCACTATTGTTCAAAAAGACACTGCCGACACTCTTCTTGCCCTGTACCAGGGTTGTAGTCACTCCGCTGGCACCATCACGGAACACCACATCATAGATATAAGAAAACGATACCTGATCGAAGACATAACTGACCCAGGCCAAGTCTTGCCTGTTGTTTATGCGCGCCTGGCCCTCGGCACGATCATTGTTGGTAATTTTGATGGTGGACTGGCTGGCGTTATCAAACAGATAAACTTCATAGTCCACACCGTCGGTGGTGGTCCAGGTGAAATCACCCTGGGCATTGAATTGCACGCGCCCCTCATTTACGTTGTTATTTGTAAGTTGGGTAACGGTATAGGTCTCCGCCTGGACTAGGCTTGTGGCGGTCAGCATGAGCGCCGCCAGCAGGGTATTGGTTTTGTACATCTGAAAAACTCCCTCTATATATTTAAATAGCCATACCACCCGCTCTCATCGGGATAGCATTTTCACGGCCAACTAAACTAATAGAGAAAGAAGTAGAGGATCAAGGAAAGACGGGGAAATCAGGCTAAAATAGCAAGATCGGACAGATCACGCGGGTATCACTCAATTGACTATAAAAAATTAGAGCCAGTCTACCAGCACTAAAAATTTGAAAGCCACAAGCTACCCTGGCTGTAATTAATCCTGGCATAAACTCATCTTGTACATATTTTCGGCAACACATAGTGTACCACTGCCTTTTTCTGCGTAAAAAGTACCAATACCACTCAATCAACTGGAATAATTTGACCGGGTGGATAAAATGACGACTCTTTTATCCTGCGCACGCCTTCCACTTGGTCTGCACAGGCACAAAAGGAAAATACCAATAACAGAAATTCTGGAGGAGCAATGAAACAATCTCGCAAACATTCACTGGTTAGCGCACTGCTGGTCGCTGGCGTCATCATCAACTGCCCGGTCGTCATGGCCGACGATGACAACATCGATAATGGCGTTATCGAACCCTGCCAATATTTGCCACTGGCCAATGATTTCAACAATGCCAGCGTCTGCGTTGATGTACCGGTAGCATTGAAAAAAGTAAAAGTGGTTTTCAATCTGGACCACGATGCCCGCGACGCTGCCGGTAATCCGATCGGCATGCGCCACATGTTGATGCTTGCCGGTGTGGTCAAGGCACGCATCGCTGCCGGTCTGGTCGACCCGAACGATGTCTCCATCATCGGTGCCTTCCACGGCTCCGCCGCCCCCTGGGTGCTGAGCGACGCATGGTGGAACAAAAAGAACAATAACGAAGCCGGCAACCCCTTCGCACCCATGTTGAACCAGTTGTTGGCGATGAAGGATCAAGGCGTCAATCTGCAACTGGAAGAGTGCGGCGTTACCATGCGCGGTAACGGCTGGACCAATGCCGACGTCTATCCCGGTGTAAAGGTCAATCAAGGTGCAGTTGGACGTATCTTCGCGCTGCAGCAGAAGAAATACGCCTACATTCAGCCTGGCAAGTAATACCGCGTCAAAAGAGAAAGGGCCGCTTGCTAGCGGCCCTTTTTTTATGCGCTATGCGTTTGATCCTCGCGCAAACGCACCAACGCCTGCGCCGTCTCCATGTGCGCACGCCACTTACCGTAGGCCTTTCCGGTTACCTCCATCTGCACAATCGCCGTTTGCGTGTACGCATCGATGGCGCCGGCGTCTGCGCGCCTGAAGGGCGTGCCGGGCAGAGGCATAAAGCTGTGATTGTGGATACGCGCCCCCATGGCACTCAATTCTTGCGCAAGATCCAGTGTCTGGCGGATATCCTCGGTATCTTCACCGGGCAAACCCAGAAGAAAATCGACGTTGGCGACAAAACCCTCGTCACGACACAAACGCACGGCCGAGACGATAGAGTCGACACTGTGGCCACGACGACTGCTGTCCAACACCTTTTGCGAACCCGACTGCCCGCCGATGATAAGATTGTCGTTATTCACATAACGTTTCAGCAGACGCAAGGCCTCGCGGGTCACATGCTCGGGGCGCAACTCTGAGGGAAAGGAACCGAAGAAGATACGCCCATCGGCGCCCACCGCCTGACGAGTTGCAGCCAGCAACCGACCAACGGCATCCAGATCGACAGATTCATCCTCGGAACCGTAGGACAGGGCTGTCGGCGACAGAAAACGGAAATCACGAAAACCTTCAGCACGCATGATAGTCGCGTAGCGGGCAACCTGTTCGATACTGCGATGACGAAAGCGCGCCTTGCTGGCATAAGGTGTCTGGCAGAACTTGCAGGCGTAGACACAGCCGCGGGTAATCTCGATGGCACCAAACAAATGGAACTTGGGTGCAAACGGCGGAAAATCATTCAAATCGACCAAACCACCACGACCATTACGCCGCCATCGCTCCCCCTCCAACCAGGCAATGCCTTGCACACTCTCCAGAGACTCGTCATGTAACAATGCCTGTACAACATCGACAATGATCTGCTCACCTTCACCGACGGCAACGTAATCAAAACCTGCGCGCAGTGTTTGCCAGGGCTCTGCCGAGGCGTGCACGCCACCGGCCAGGTGAATCACATTGTCCGCGCCCTCTATACGACGTGCATCCTTGACCCGCTCACTGACTTCAATAAACTGAGGTGAATAGAAAGACCACAGCACCAGTGTTTTCTGACAATCGCCAGCCTGTCCCAACAGGGCCAACAACTCCTGATGATTGCGCGCCGCCAGCAGTGTCATACGCCCATCAGCGATTTTTGCCTCCAATGCACCGACCAAAACATTGAAGGCGTAGCGCGCAGTCTTGTTAAAATTGACGATGACTCGAAGCTCAGCCATGAAAGAGACTCACGCACCCAACAGGTGTTGACCTTTGCTATAGACCACGTAGCCCAGCACCAACAAAGATATCAGCCAGAAAATCAGATAAAGCACAGTATTGATACGCGCCCGTTTCTTTTCCCACCAGGTACGCGGCTTGATACCGCGATAGAGCAGTACCAGCTTGGCGGAGAGATTGACGCTGACGATATTCACCGCCAGCAAAAGCCCGGCCCCTTCCGCCAAGCCGTATTGCCCGGCACCCAGCATCAGGCCGATGGTCACCGCCGGTGGCAGCAAGGCAACGGCCACCATCACACCGACCAACACGCTGGACAATCCGGTGGTCAACGACAACACCGCCGCCGCCCCCGAGGCCAAAGCCAGCGCAATACTGTCCAGCTTGACCTCGGTGCGCGACATCAACTCGTGGGAATCCAGCGCCACCGGCCAGACAAGGGCCGTGATATAGGCAATTGCCATGGCCAGTAACAGTCCGGCCAGCAGACTCTTGAAGGATTTGATCATCAACTCGGTATCACCGAGAGAGGTGGCCAGGGCCAGGGCCATATTGGGTCCGAGCAGGGGCGCGATCACCATAGCACCGATAACTACGGCAACGTTGTTTTCAATCAGGCCTATGGCGGCAACGATGGTCGACAAGAACACCAGCAACAGAAAATTGCCATCCAGATTAGACCCTTGGGAGACATTGCTATACAGCTCTTCGCGGGTTGCGATACGCGCGGCCTGTTCTCGCGCCTGATCCTCTTCTGTCGAACGGGGCAGGGCGGCATCCAGGGGGATGACCAGGATATGGGTCTGCTCGGCGCCGGAAAGCGCCCCCTGCAAGGCATCCATAACCTTTTGCCGTTTTTCGTCCTGCACCACCATGCGCGAGGTACATCTGCCGTCATCACCGATGGCGCCGCGCACGTAGTTACGCACCTCAAAGTGTTGAGCAATCCCATGAATGGTTTCACAAAATTCGGCTGGCGCTATTATCTCTATAATTTTCAATGTCTAATACCTGCCTCATTGACCAAGATTTGAAATACATTCGTATAGTTAAAATTTGTCACATATTACCAACACAGACAATCGATTGTTTTCCCTGTGGTTTTTTTCCACGCAGCCGGTTCCTGATATTTAAAACCCAAGGCCCGACACGCCGATAGTCAGACTAATGGATAGTGTAAAGGCACAAGGCAATGGCGTGGAAGAAGATCACAAGAAACAATGTACACATACACTCGCCGTTGGCGTGGCCCCTGTTTGATATCAATGGACAATTGGTCTACAGACGCGGCACCCGCCCGGCAGCCGAACATGACTTCGCGCAAAAGCTGGCAGAAGGGCTTTATCAAAATGACGAAATGAGCGATGAGGAGCTGGAAAGAATCCTGTTGGGCGGGGTAAGTGCCCTGTCACACGTCCAGCAGTTCAGCGCCCGTCTGCAAAAAACCCTGCTCAGCTTTTACCAGGGCAACAAAAATGAATTCAACTTCATCCCTTCCAATCTCGCCAACCTGGCCAAAGACATTATGAAGCTGAATGAAAACAATATCGACGCCATCCTCGGCGCCGTGCACCTGGACAAGAGCGGCGACTATTTTTACCGCCACGCCGTGGACTGCGCCATCATCTGCGACATCGTCGCCAAACGCCTGGACTACGACAAAAACCGTCGTCGCGAGTTATGTTGCGCCAACCTCACAGCCAACGTCGGTATGTTGCCCATCGCTAAAACGATAGAACAACAGACCACGCCGCTGACCCTGGAACAAAGAGCAGAAATTCACAAACACCCAACGCGATCTGTTGAGTTACTGAAATACGCCGGCATCGAATCCACGACCTGGCTGAAGGCAGTTGAACAACATCACGAACGCGCCAACGGCGACGGCTACCCCGCGGCACTGCGTGGCAACGACATTATCGAAGAGGCACGCCTCATCGCCCTGGCCGACACCTATCACGCACTGATCAACGCCCGCGCCTACAGGGACAAATTTTTCCCCATGGATGCACTCAAGGAGTTACTCACCAAAGGCAGCACGGATATTGATCAAGAGATCTCAAAACATTTCATCAAGGAGATCGGTATTCCACCGCCAGGCTCCATCGTAAAGTTGGCCTGTAACGAGATTGGCGTGGTCACCAGCCGGGCCAACAAACTCGGAAATTATGCCGTCATGTCATTAATCCAGAGGGATGGAAAACCCTATTCTGTCCCCTTGGCCAGAGACACCGGCAACGAGACCTATGCGATACGTGGTATTTACCATCCCAAGCTGCCCATCCGTATCAATTTTCTTGATGTGTTTGGTGCAGTAGCCTGACAAATACATAAATCATTCTTGCCATTCACCCTGACAGGCGCTGCACCTATGACGGTGCAAGCGCCTCTACCCATGCGAGAGCGGCCTGCAACACCTTCTATTCAATGCGTGACTTCGCCTGCAAATTCTGTATGCTATAGCCCGGCATACGCATTACGAAACCAATAAATCCAGACGCACAAAAACAAACAATTTGCTTACCGATAAAGGAGCACGCAATGTTCATGGATAATGGAAGTTTATTAGGTCTGCTGTTCAATTTCTGGACAGGCCTAGCGGTCATTGCCATCCTGCTACTCAAGACATCCATCAAGATGGTGCCGCAAAATACGGCCTACGTAATCGAACGCTTCGGTAAATACAACGCCACCAAGGTAGCCGGACTCAACTTCATCATTCCCTTTATCGATAAGGTCGCCTATTACCGCACACTGAAAGAACAGGCCATCGATGTGCCAAGCCAGTCGGCCATCACCAAGGACAACATCGGCCTGACCGTGGACGGCGTGCTCTATCTCAAGGTGATCGACCCCTACAAGGCCAGCTACGGTATAGAAGACTACGTGTTTGGTGTAACCCAGCTCGCCCAGACCACCATGCGCTCCGAAATCGGCAAGATTGATCTGGACAAGACCTTCGAAGAACGCGACACCCTCAACGTCGCCATCGTCAACGCCATCAATGAGGCCTCCGCTCCCTGGGGTGTGCAGGTACTGCGCTACGAGATCAAGGATATCGAACCGCCGCGCAGCGTACTCGAGGCCATGGAGCGCCAGATGAAGGCGGAGCGCGACAAGCGCGCCACCATCCTGGAATCGGAAGGCGAGCGCCAATCGGCCATCAACGTCGCCGAGGGTAACAAGCAGGCCAAGGTGCTGGCCGCCGAGGCGGACAAGGCCGAACAGATTCTCAAAGCCGAAGGCGAGGCTCGCGCCATCGAGATGATTGCCGATGCCAAGGCCAAGGCCTTGCACACCGTGGGCGAGGCGGCCGCCACCCACCAGGGACAAAAGGCGGTGCAGCTGGATCTGGCCACCCTGGCCATCGAGGCCAAACGGGCCATTGCCAAGGACTCCACCGTCGTCCTGATGGACGGTAAATCCAGCGAGGCCGGCAGCACCGTGGCCGAGGCGGTGGCCATTGTCAGCGCCATGAACCAGAGCAAGGCCTTCGACGCTTGAGGGGGTAGAGCAGCATGATCGACTACTTCAACCAACACATGCATTCCTTTTGGTTCGGCGTCGGCTTTCTGCTGCTGGCCATTGAGGCTGTCGCCCTGGGTTTCTCCACCGGTTTCGTCCTGTTCATCGGCCTGGGCGCCCTGCTGACCGGCGGCCTGCTCTGGTTTGGCGTTTTGCCCACCACCTGGACCGCCAGTATCGCCTTCTTCGGCGTCAGCGCGGCGGTCATATCCGCCCTGTTGTGGAAACCGTTGAAGAAGTTACAGGAGGCCAACCCGGTAACCAAGGACAACTCCAGCGACCTGATCGGCTATAAATTCCGCCTGGATCAGACAATTACCACCAGCCAGCCCGGCACCACCCGCTACTCCGGTATCGACTGGCGCGTGGAGATCGACCTCGACTGCCCCGAACCCTCCATCGCTGCCGGTTCCACGGTACGCGTGGTGTCGGTGGAGGCCGGCAAGTTTTCCGTTGTACCCAACTAGGCACATCCGTTTTAATGGCCATGGACCAGGATAAACTCGATAAAATTGTGCGTGACTCACTGCAGACGCAGAAGAAACGCGAGCAAGGCTATCGCGAGCAGGCGTTAAAGATGTATCCGCACATCTGTGGACGTTGCGGTCGCGAGTTCAATCGCGCCAATCTGACGGAATTGACCGTCCACCACCGCGACCACGATCACGACAACAACCCCGCCGACGGCAGCAACTGGGAGCTGCTTTGTCTCTATTGTCACGACAACGAACACCAGCGCCAGCTGGAGGCGCAGCAGGGATACAGCTCGACTAACGGAAAGAAATCCAACACCGCCACCCACAACCCCTTCGCCGATCTCAAGGCCTTGCTGGATAAAAACAACAAGGCCTGACCAAACCCAACAGTCAACTCAGCACCTGCCCCAACGGCAATTAAAACTAATAAATTAATTCCACCGGCCCATCAATCCCTATTGCTTTTCACCATACGCAGGTATACACATAAGCTGTGCAGGTTAACTCCAGGTTGGCCTGTGACTTTGGTAATAAATTCTCTTGCCTACAATCCATAGAAGATTCTTGTTAAGTAGGGTATGCGTTTTTGTAGTGATCGACGATCACAAAGGAGCTACAAAATGAAACGCAATCGATGCTTTGTAAGTTTTTTCTGCCTGTTCTTTTTCACAACGCCTGCCACCAGCTTTGCCCATCACAGCGGCGACCATGAAGTTGTTTTGCACACCAATGACAAATGGGACGAGTGCGCCATGGTCATCGATCCTTCGTTGACGCAGGCGCAGTGGCGCACTTTCACCCGAGACGTCGCTTCCATTGTGTACTTTCGTCCCACTAACGGTGCAATGCCGCTCGGTAAAGGTAAATTTGATATTGCCATGGAGTCCTCCTTGACGTCCCCCTTGAAAGACTACAACGATTCATGGAACAACACCTTCAGTCATCCATACGATACCCACTGGCTGGTTGGCGATGACCATCGCCTGGAAGTCCCGGTTGTGACCGCGCGCTACGGCATTGACGACAAACTGGAGGCCGGAATCATTTACACCAATAATTTCGAGGCCAACTACGGCTGGAGCGGAGTGGACGTCAAATACGCCTTTTTTCATGACCCGGGGAGAGCAGTCTACGGCGCCACACGGCTCAGTACCGTTATGCTCACCGGTGTAGCGGATCTCGATTACTACCAGGTAGCCGTGGACTTGTTGGTTGCTAAAAGGCTGGGGATGTTCACCCCTTATGCGGGCATTGCCGGTCTCTACTCGATTGCCAAAGAGGTCACCAGCAAAGTCGATCTGGCAGACGAAAGCTATCTGTCAGCCGAGGCGATCATCGGCAGCCAAATGCATTGGAAACACCTCAGCATTGCGGCGGAAATCGATTTTGCCAGGATAAACATGTATGGACTGAAAGTAGGGGCGACCTTCTAAGTCAGGCTACGACGGGGTGCGGCAAACGTGCCCCGTCCAGCAAAAAGTCCAATTCCCTACACACTCAAAATTTCGACAAAACAAGTGGATACCAATTCCCGACTTGCCATCCACCGCCCGCGGTGTCTGCAAATCCCCCCCCCTGTGCTACTATGGCCAGCCCAGCCAGGTGCCTGGCCTGTGCCAGTCAACCGGACAGGAATACATCAGGAGATTCGTCCATTAAGGAGTGGTTACATGAACCGATATGCCCAACTGAAATCCCAATTACAGAGCAAACAATACACCTGGCTTGTCACCGGCGCCGCCGGCTTCATCGGCTCCAACCTGGTGGAAGAGTTACTCAAACTGAAACAAAAGGTAGTGGGCCTGGATAACTTTGCCACCGGCTATCAGCGCAACCTGGACATGGCTGTCAGCGATGCCTCCAGCGCGACAGGTGACAACAATCTACACAGCAATTTTCACTTTATCGAAGGCGATATCCGCGACCTGGCAACCTGCCAGACGGCCTGCAACGGTGTCGACTTCGTCTTACACCAGGCGGCCCTGGGTTCGGTACCACGCTCCATCGACGACCCCATCACCACCAATCAGTGCAATATCGACGGCTTTTTGAATATGCTGGTCGCCGCACGTGACGCCAAGGTCAAGAGCTTTGTCTACGCCGCCTCCAGTTCCACCTATGGCGACCACCCCGGTCTGCCCAAATTCGAAGACAAGATCGGCAACCCCCTCAGTCCCTACGCCGTCACCAAGTACGTCAACGAACTCTATGCCGGCGTATTCGCCCGCAGCTACGGCTTTAAGACTGTCGGCCTGCGCTACTTCAATGTCTTCGGCAAGCGCCAGGACCCCGACGGCGCCTACGCCGCGGTTATCCCCAAATGGGTGGCTGCCATCCTCGACGGTGACGAGGTCTTCGTCAACGGTGATGGTGAAACCAGCCGCGACTTCTGCTACATCGACAACACCGTACAGATGAATCTGTTGGCCGCCACCACGGACAACGAGGAGGCCAGGGATCAGGTCTACAACGTCGCCGTCGGCGAACGCACCACCCTCAACGATCTCTACGACAAGTTAATGCAACGCATCGTCGAACTGCGCCCCGACACCAAACAGGCGCGCCCGACCTATCGCGACTTTCGTGCCGGCGATGTGCGTCACTCCCAAGCCGACATTGGCAAGGCGCAGCGTCTGCTCGGCTATGCACCTAGCCACAAAATCGGCGACGGCATCAACGAGGCCATGGAATGGTATGTCGACGACCTGAGCAGCCGTCGCTAGACCGGACATGACCACCGAGCAAACCCTACAAGAGGCGCGCAGCCTGTTGCAGTCGGGCAGGGATGAACAGGCGCGCCTGGTGCTGTTGCAACTGCTTCAGCAGGAACCGGACAACGAGGCGGCACTGATGATGCTGGGCGGTGCCTATTTTAACGCCGCTATGTATGCCGAGGCGGAGATGGCCTTCGAGCGCCTGATTCTGATCGAACCGGGACGCGGCCAGTTCTCCATTGCCCTGTTCAATACCTTGTGGAAACAGCAACGCACGGAAGAGGCCCTGGAAGAGATCAAGCGCTTTATGCAACATGCCGATCATGAAAAAGAGAAAGAGACCATCAGGCAATACCTGGCACTGGTCGAACAGCTCGACAACCCGCAGCCATGAGTGGTCAACAACACATAATTCAACTTAGACAGACAACACCAACCATGAACGATGAAATCAACAAACTGAATGATGTCCTGGGCATGGACAGCAGCGAAGACACGCAGGCCTATTTCCAGGAAAAGCTGCGCAATGTCGAACAACGCCTCAGCGCCTTCACTGGCGATACCGATTCACCGGAATACGCCGGACTATTGCTGGAACAGGCGCAAAGCCTGCAAGGCCTGGAGCGCAAGGCCGACATGTGGGCACCCGCACGCACAGCACTGGATATATTCCTGGCTGGCGAGCACTGGTCCGAGGCGGTGGACGCCTGCGACCTGCTCTACAACGCCGAGCAACCGGAATCGATAAAGGCCCTGGCTCACGGCGTCTGGCTGTCGGTCACCTTCCCTGTGGCGCCCGACCAATCGGTGACACTGCTCAATGATTTGATCAACGAGATGCCGGCCAAATCCGATGGCCGTGCTGTGGCTGCGGCCACCGCCCACTATATAGTCAGCCTGCGCGCCAGTGACGACGACTTCGACAACCTCAATTTCATGACCACCAATCTGATCGCCGAGGTGGCCAAGGGGCACAGTCAGGCCGACAGCCAGGAACTGCTCGACTTCTGGATGGAGCGCATGGGACTCAAGGAACCGGCCAAGTTCCTGCCGCGCCTGGCGCAGGTGCTTGATGCGGTCGTACCCGCCGGCGAATGGTGGTTTGACAAAGAGTCGCTACGGGCCAGGATTCCCCATTGAAAAACACCCCCAATCTGGGGGTGGCGCATCGTCGTTCAGCGCATATACTGTGACAAAATAACAGACAGAGAGCGGGGGACGATCGATGAGTCAAAAACCAAAATGCGAAGCCATAGTCGATTCTTCATTGGGGCAGGAGCTGGAGCGTAACGAATGCCAGGTCCTGACCACTATCATGAAGGTGCGCGAACTCAAGGATGGCGACGTCCTGGTCAAAGAGGGCGAGGATGACAACCACCTGTTTATCCTCACTGCCGGCAAGCTGGAAGTCAGTAGCGTAATCGGCGGGCAGGAAACCACTGTCTACACCATGAAGATCGGCGAATGTGCCGGTACCCGCGCCTTCGTCGACCTGGCCCCGCGTCGCGCCACCCTGCGCGCTGTCGGCGACACCACGGTCTATACCATGGCACCGAAAGACTTCGAATCCCTGCTCGGCGAGCACCCAGGCATCGTTTACAAGGTCATGCGTGGCCTGTTCCGCCTGACCCACCGTAACCTGATGCGCATGAATGTGGAGACCCAGCAGCTCTCCAATTACATCAATAAGTCCGGGGGGCGGTACTAAACCCACCGTCCTGGCAGATCTTATCACCTGAATACAAAGGCACAACGGGCAGTATAAGTCCTGCGTAGTCAACAAGTTATTTAGCAGCAAGCCCTGTTTTGCCTGGCCAGGACACGGATATTGGCCAATAATCCTCGCACGCGGATTATGAATTTCAGCTACAATCGTTGCACGTTTAACCTGGTAATAAGCAGAGTTGATATGACCTATTGCGTAGCCGTTTCCACTGACAACGGGTTGGTATTTTGCTCCGATTCGCGCACCAATGCCGGTGCCGATATGTTGTATTCCCACAGCAAGATGCACATCTTCAATTCGAGACCGGACCGTATGTTTGTGGTCCTGACCTCCGGCAATCTGGCCACCACCCAGGCCATTGTCAGCCGCATCGAGCATGAGCTGGAAAACCCGGACTCCCAGATAAACCTGCACACCTGTGCCAAAATGATGGACGCTGCAAAATATGTCAGCCAGATCAGCCGTGAAGAGCAGGCCAATGCCCAGGCGGCCACGGCCGCTGCCGGGGTGGACACCTCGGCGTCACTGATTTTGGGTGGTCAGATCCAGGGTGGCCCGCCAGCTATCTATTTAATGTACTCCGCCGGCAACTTCATCAGCGACTCGGACGAAACCCCGTTTTTGCAGATAGGCGAG
This sequence comes from Proteobacteria bacterium UBA6915, assembly GCA_002450975.1. Classification (GTDB taxonomy): domain Bacteria; phylum Pseudomonadota; class Gammaproteobacteria; order UBA6915; family UBA6915; genus UBA6915. Next base: position 2,495 of record DKAX01000094.1, on the reverse strand, counting down.
AGCAAATACGGCAAACCGATCCTGGATCGTATCCTGACGCGGGAAACCTCCCTGGAAGACGCCGCCCGTTGTGCGCTGGTATCGATGGACTCCACCATCAAGTCCAACGCCACTGTCGGCCCCCCCATCGAAATCCTGGTCTATGAAAAAGATACCTTCGAGACCGATCACTACATTCGCCTCAATGAGGACGACCAGTACCTGCGCGATATCCGCCAAACCTGGAACGAGTCCTTAAAATCGGCCTTTGCCGACTTACCGAAGTTCGAATGGGAGCGTCGCAGCAAACCGACCCGGCCCAATAATGTGCTACCCATCAATCCGGATAGCAAACAGCAATAAACCATAACTCCAAAAGGAGACCCGGCCATGTCGATCCGCGTCGCCATTCACCACAAAACGGTGTACGACTACGATCGGCCGGTCTCCCTCTCCCCGCACCTGGTGCGTCTGCGCCCCGCCGCCCATAGCCGTACACCGATACACGCCTACAGCCTCAAGATCTCCCCGGCCAAACATTTCATCAACTGGCAACAGGACCCTTTCGGTAACTTCGTTGCCCGCCTGGTCTTTCCAGAGAAGATCCGGCGCCTGAGCATCGCGGTGGAACTGATCGCCGAGATGACGGTTATCAATCCCTTCGATTTCTTTGTCGAGGAGTCGGCCGAGCAATGGCCCTTCAGCTATGACGAAGAACTGCATCTACAGCTGCAACCCTACCTCACCCTGCGCGAACAGGGTCCGCTGTTAAAGGCCTGGGTGGATTCGGTAGCCCGAAAAAAAACGCCGATCGTCTCCTTTCTGGTCGAACTGAATCAGCGGCTGCAAAAGGAGATAGGTTATCTGATACGCCTGGAGCCGGGGGTACAGAGCTGCGAACAGACCCTGGGCAAGGCCACGGGCTCTTGTCGTGACAGCGCCTGGCTGCTGGTCCAGATACTACGCCACCTGGGCCTTGCGGCCCGCTTCGTCTCCGGCTACCTGGTGCAGCTCGCCGCCGACGTCAAGGCCCTGGACGGGCCGTCGGGTACAGATAAAGACTTCACCGATCTGCATGCCTGGGCCGAAGTCTTTGTGCCCGGCGCCGGTTGGCTGGGTTTGGACCCCACCTCCGGCCTGTTTGCCGGCGAGGGACATATTCCCCTCTCCTGCACCCCGGACCCCAGCGCCGCCGCCGCCGTAAGCGGTCTGGTCGATCCCTGTGAAACCACCCTCCACTACGAAAACTACGTCCAACGTATCCATGAAGATCCACGCGTCACCAAACCCTACAGCGAGCAACAGTGGCAGAAGATCATGGCCCTGGGTGAACGCGTGGATCAGGTATTGAATGAAGAGGATGTACGCCTGACCCAAGGGGGTGAACCCACCTTTATCTCCATCGATGATATGGATGGCGCCGAATGGAACACCGCCGCCCTGGGGCAAAACAAAGAGCGCATGGCGCGCGAATTGTTGCAGCGTTTAAGCAGTCGCTTCGCCCGCGGCGGCGTGCTGCATCACGGCCAGGGCAAGTGGTATCCGGGGGAGGAGCTGCCGCGCTGGGCCTATAGCTGTTTCTTCCGCGCCGACGACCAGCCCCTGTGGCAAACGCCGGAACTGTTGTCACCCATAAAGCCTGGGGAAGCCAGTATCGCCGATGCGCGGCGCTTTATTCAGGCCCTGACGCAAAACCTGCGCGTGGAGGAAGGCGCTGTCAGTGCAGCCTATGAAGACAGTATTCACTACCTGCGCCAGGAAGCCGATTTGCCCGTAGACCTGGATGCCCAAAAGACCAACCTCAAAGATCCGCTGGAGCGCCGCCGTCTGGCCCAGGTACTCAACCGGGGCCTGGACGAGGTCACCGGTTATGCCTTACCCCTGACCTGGAACTACCCGGGCAATCGCTGGCACAGCGCCCCCTGGCCCCTGCGAAAAAAGCGCCTGACTCTCCTGCCCGGCGATTCACCCATGGGCTACCGCCTGCCACTGGATTCCCTGCCCTGGCAGCTGCGACGCAAACAGGAGCCCGCCAAGGATCACTTCGAAGAATACACGGCCCTGAGTTCCGCCAGTGAGATCGCACGGCGCTATAGTCTGTTCACAGCGCCCAGCCCTGTCGGCCAGTCCCAAATCAGCCAACCACCGGCCGATGACGAGGATACACAGGAAGAGACTCCCCATACCGCCTTGTGCGTGCAGCCTCGCGCGGGACGGTTATGGGTCTTTTTGCCACCGTTGACCCATCTGGAACACTGGATCGACTTGCTGGCCGCCATCGAGGCCAGCGCCCGTCAATGTGAGCTGGCCGTTGACCTGGAAGGTTACGAACCGCCTAGCGATGCCCGCCTGCGCAAACTGGCGGTGACCCCGGATCCAGGGGTGATCGAGGTCAATATCCACCCGGCTGGTAATTGGCAGGAACTGGTTGCGAACACCGAAATCCTCTACGAAGAGGCGCGCCTGACCCGCCTGGGGACAGACAAATTCATGCTCGACGGCCGCCACACCGGCAC
>DKAX01000017.1 GCA_002450975.1 Proteobacteria bacterium UBA6915 | reverse complement strand
TCCCATCAAGGTCAACCAGCAGCACAGCGTGGTACAGGAAATTATTTCCCATGGCGGAAAACGGGTTGGCCTGGAGGCTGGCAGTAAGCCGGAACTGATGGCAGTACTGGGAGCGGCACGACCGGGTAGTTACATTGTCTGTAACGGTTACAAGGATCGGGAATACATTCGTCTGGCACTGATCGGGCAACAGTTAGGGCATCGTGTCTTTATCGTCATCGAGAAGCGGTCGGAACTGGAACTGGTGTTGCAGCAAGCCGCTGATCTGGGTGTGAAACCCTGCCTGGGGTTGCGTATGCGGTTGGCCTCGATCGGTGCCGGCAAATGGCAGAATACCGGCGGGGAAAAATCCAAATTCGGTTTGTCGGCGGCCCAGGTATTGTGGGTGATCGCACGACTGCGTGAAGCGAGCATGCTTGATGCCTTACGCATGCTGCATTTCCATCTTGGCTCACAACTGGTCAATATTCGTGATATTCAGCGTGGCATGCAGGAGTGCGCCCGGTTTTATGCCGAAATACTTGCACTCGGGGTGTCCATTGACACCGTGGATGTGGGTGGTGGACTGGGGATTGATTATGATGGTACCCGCTCTCGCAATCCCTGTTCGATTAACTACAGCGTGCAGGGTTATGCCAGCAACATAGTACGTGCCTTGCTGGATATCTGTACCGCGCATGACCTGCCACATCCGCATATATTGAGCGAGTCGGGACGTGCCCTGACTGCACATCATGCCATGTTGATCACCAATATCATCGATACCGAGCAGGTACCAGATAGTCCTGATGTGATTCAACCGAAAGCCGATAGCCCGCGGGTATTGCATGATTTGTGGGATGGATATGCACAATTGCTTGAGGCATCTAGCGGTCACGCTGCCATTGAAGTCTGGCACGATACAGTGCATTGGTTACAGGAGGCGCAAAACCTGTTTAGTCACGGGATGCTGACATTGGCGCAACGCGCCGAGGCCGAAGCGATTTATTTTGCCATCTGCCGCAAAGTGCAGATGCTGTTAATGCAGGCACAACGGCTGCATCATGAAGAGCTCGAGCGGGTGAATGAAAAGCTGGCAGACAAATATTTCGTCAACTTCTCTCTGTTTCAATCCATACCCGATGTATGGGCGATTGACCAAATCTTTCCGGTGATGCCCTTACATCGTCTGAATGAACCACCATTGCGTCGCGCCGTGCTGGAAGACATTACCTGCGATTCCGACGGACGAATTGATAATTACGTTGACAGCGAAGGGATCGAAACCAGTTTGCCATTGCATGCGATTAAACCGAATGAAGAGTACCTGTTGGGTATTTTTTTGGTTGGTGCGTATCAGGAAATACTGGGCGACATGCACAATCTGTTTGGCGATACGGACTCCATTAATGTCACCCTTAAAGCGGATGGCAGCTATCAATATACCCAACCTCTGCAAGGGGATACGGTGGATTCAGTGCTGCGTTATGTGCATTTCAATCCCGATGCGTTATTGGAACAATATCGAACCAAGCTGGAACAGGCGGAACTGAGTAAAACGCAATGGCAGCAGTACTGGGATGAACTGGGTGCCGGGCTGCATGGTTATACCTATCTTGAAGACTAAAGAGCATTCATAGGACAGGACAATGGATAAAATTCTGGTTGAACATCACGCTTCTTCGGCCAAACTCGAAGTCATGGGTGTATTCGATTGGCCGATTTGGAGTAAAGAGGCATCGACCTTTCCCTGGCAATATGATCAAACGGAAACCTGTTATTTTCTGGATGGCAGCGTGATTGTGACACCGGAAGGTGGTGAGCCGGTTGAGATGGGTAGTGGTGATCTGGTTATTTTTCCCAAGGGTATGAAATGTACCTGGCAAATTCTGGAAGACGTCAAGAAGCACTACAACTTCAGCTAATTGTCTTCAGCAGAATGAACTAGCGGCGTAATATCGCGATCCAGCGCCATAGGTTTAGTAAGCTGGCCAGTGAGCCCGCCAGATAGGTGAAGGCGGCGGCACGCAGGATTTTTCGCACTACCGGTTCATCTTCTGCACTGACATACCCGGTACGCAAGATTGGCAAGGCTTTGTTAAAGCTGGCATCCAGTTCCACCGGTAAAGTTACCAGGTGCACCAGCGTAGCAAGAAACATGGAACCTACCCCGACAACCAATAATAACAATCCGGCAGACGGTGCCCGCGTCAGTACAGCGGCGATCGGCATGATGACCAGCGCCGCAGCACCGAATTTTTGTGCCGCCGCTGCAAGATAGACGAGGCGGGTGCGCAGATTCAGCAAGGCCTCGCCGCGCTGATGCTGAATCGCATGTCCTACTTCATGCGCCGCGACCGCGACNNGTTTTGATCGTGGTTCTGCGGACTCAAGCGAACTGTGCGGCTTTGTGGATCATAGTGATCATTGCCCGCCTCGGTTTTTTCCACTCCCACTGACTGCATCTCAAGGCGGTCGAGCAGGTGACGCGCCAGTTCCGCACCGCTACCTGGAATGCGGGGTACGGGTTTGGCATAACGGCGAAAGGTGTAGTGTGCCCACCACTGCGGTCCGAATACCAGCAGAATCAGCACCAGTATGAGAATTAGATAGGGCACGTTCGTTACTCAGGCCATAAATGCAATATGACAAGGTGGATATGACTGGGTTTCAACCCTTGTCCTTGATCACAATGGATGGGACACCCATGTCACTGAGTCGTTTACGAGTCTGGTTCAGTGTTGCAATGTCACTGATAGGGCCAACCCGAACCCGATGCCAGGTTTCGCTATCCTTGATTCGCACCGTCTGGATCGAAGCGACAATACCCTCCAGGGCCAGTTTGGCCTTGAGGCGATCGGCCTGTTCCAGGCTACGGAAGGAGCCGGCCTGTAACATGTAATCAATGCCATCAGTGGTATTTTGGCTGGCGGGTTTTTTGCTGGCCGCGAGCAATTCTTCCTCCGGTATGGCCACTTCGAGTTCCGGCAAAATGGTATAGAAATCAAACCGTGGCAGGGTCATGCTGTCAGAGGTTTTGGTGTTCGTTTCAGCCGTATCAGGCTTGGTGGCTTCCCGCACATCCTGGGCTTTTTGTTGGAAAAACTGACTTACTGCTTCGCCAATGTTGGCGGTTTCCCGGTTGGGACTGGTGTTGTCGAGATAGACCAACAGGGCAACAAACAGCCCGATGAACAGGCCACCCAGCATCCATACCCAGCCGGGTAGTGATGCTTTGTGTTTCGGGCGGGGAGTTCTAACGTAATCGCGTGGCATTGATTCAGTTTCTGGTTGTCGAGTACAGACTACAGCTTAAACGCGGTTCAGTATATCGATAGCGTTGGGTCAGATTCCAGTAACGGCGTCGAAAAGTCAGTGATATGTTGTTAAGGCTCAAGCTTTGCCTAGTTACATCGTTTCCGGTGCCGATACACCCAGCAACGCCAGGCCATTGGCGATGACTTGACGCACGGCATTTATGAGTGTCAGGCGGGCATTGCGCAACTCGACATCCTCTACCAGGAACTGATGGGCGTTGTAATAGGTATGAAAGTCATTCGCCAGTTCTCGCAGGTAATGGGCTAGCTGGTGCGGCTCATGGTTCAACGCGGCGGCTTCAATTACTTCCGGGTAGCGGGACAGGCGGGTAATCAACGCCTGTTCGTGAGGCTCATTCAGACGTGACAGGTTGTTCAGGCCCTGGGCCTGATTGT
>DKAX01000137.1 GCA_002450975.1 Proteobacteria bacterium UBA6915 | reverse complement strand
GAGTTGAAGCTGCAGTCCGAGGCGCAATCCATTACCGTGTCCGAATTGATCGAGGCCAGGGTTGAGCATGAGACCAAGCGTTTCAACCTGATGCGGCCAGTCAATTTCTACATGCTGGTACAGCCCAAAGGGGCGCAGGAGTGGGGCAAGAGTTATCGTCTGCCCGAACATCGGGACTTGGACCCTGAGGCGGCGAAGGTTGCCGCACTGGCCGCGTTTGAAAAGAAACGTTTTTTTGTCTTGTTTAATGGCAAGGAGCTTAAATCACTCACTGACACCGTTCCGCTGGATGTGGAGACTTCGGTCAGTTTTGTCAAATTGATGTCGGTAATTGCCGACAGCTAGGTGTTCGCAACGGACACTGTGGTTTGAATCTGTTCCAATCAGCGTGTGTTTGGAGGGCGGGTAATGCGGACAGTGGGGTTGGGGCTGCTGTTAGCGACGGTTTTATACTCACATGGCCTGGACTATGACGAGTCCTACAAGGCAAGGTTTACCCGCGCTATTGACAGTTTTCTCGCCCAGGACCGCCTGTGTATTTCTCATACAAATTTCACCATGCCGGCAATTGTTGCCCGTTCCCGCCGGCGCGATCTGGTCATTCTTGATTATTTGGTGGAGGTGGGATTCCTTTTTTCCGAAGAGACCGCATTACGACGCGGGCGGCGCGGCCCCAAGATACCCGCCATGCGCTTTCTGCTGACCCCGCAAGGGGAAAAACGCTACAAGTTACGTCTGGACGGCAAGGATAACGTGATGGGATCTTTCTGTTATGGACATGCCCGCGTGGCGCAGGTCACCGGGTTTTATGAATTTGAACGCCAGCTTAGTGAAGATCCACGGCGTATGGTCTATGTAGAATATCGCTATTCCCTGGCCGACGCCGAGGTTTGGGTACAGGTAAGCCGTATACGCGACACTTTCAGTGAAATTCCTGCTGTTTTCAATTCCAAAACCCAGCCTCTGCCCGGTGAGGCGCTGTTGGTGCTTGATCGCGGCCAGTGGGTGCATGAGCAACAATTGATAAAGTAGTTAGTCCCACACGGGAACGTGTATCCCGTTGCACATTCCGGTGCAATATCCACTATGATAACTTCAAAGAATACATTTGGATAAGCACATATGCCGGGAATTCCCCACAATATTTTCTCTGTCATTATGAACAGGGTTTCATTCTTGATAGCTCTCTTGTCACTGTTTTGCATTGTCACGGCTGTGCAGGCCCAGGAAGACGGCAGTAGTGACCAGCTGGCCGAATATACCCGGCAATTGACGACCATTGAGTCGGAATTATTGCAGGACAAGCATTGGGAGAGCCGGTTGCGTGATTGGGCGCGCTTGATCACCGGTGCCAAGGGATTGGTTGCCGGATGTATCAATGACACAGATAGCGCCCTGAACAAGGTCAAAGAGGATCGTAATACTCTGGGTGACAGGGTGGCACGCGAGTCGGCGGAGGTGGGCAGAAAGCGCGCCGCTCTGGAGCAACAGATCAGTGATCTTGAAAAGCGTCTGGCCGACTGCCGGGTATTGGCGCTGCGCGGAGACGATGCCCTGGCGCGTATCAATGCCATGCAGGCGGCATTGTTGGCGGAACATCTATTGGCCAAGGGGCCTACCTTGTGGATGCTGGTGCAGGAAAACTGGCGAGAGCCGAGTGTCTGGTGGCAATCCACCAAGCGTTTTGTCGGACAACACAGCGGCCTGGATTCCCTCAGTGGCGGCCTTTGGCTGGCCCTGGTCCTTTTGTCAGTCGTCGCCTATGGTATTGGCCGTCGCCTGCGCAATCGTTTACTGACATGGGCGGAACAAAAACCGGACAAAAGCAGTTTCTCCGGTCGTTTTACCCTGGCGTTAGCGGCAACTATGGCGCGCTATCAAGTCCATCTGGTGATGACTTTGTCAGTCGCGTTGGCCTTGTTGCTTTTTACCTATCAATATTCACCAGTACCTTTTATCAGCGTTTTGGCCTATGGCCTTCCTGTCTACTATCTGGTGGTGGCAGCGATCGACCTGTTTTTAGCGCCGCCACCACCGGCACTGAATTTCCTGCGTTTCCAGGATGAAAATACCCGCGGTCTGGCACGTAGTGCAAAGATTGTGGTGATGCTGCTCTTTATCGGCTACCTGATGTTCTCCACTTTGCTAGCGCAGAGTCTGCCCCAGTCGGCCTTACTGCTGGCCCGCGCGGTGTTTGCTGCTGTTTTTATAACTCACCTGATGGCCGTGCTGTGGCTGGCCGGACGCATACTGGACTGGCGGCGCCTGCCTTGGTTACGTGGTTTGCTGCATTTGGCCCTGCTGGCGGTGTTGCTGGCAGAGTGGTTTGGCTATCGCAACTTTTCCTGGCTGGTATTGCGCGCCCTGATGGGTACCTTGTTGGTCGTGGGATTCGCTTACCTGGTGCAGCGCCTGACCCGGGAGCTGTTCGAGGGCTTGGAAGAGGGGCGGCGCCCCTGGCATCAACGTCTGCGCCTCATGTTAGGCGTGGCCGAGCAGCAACCTGTGCCGGGACTGGTGTGGGTGCGCGTCCTGGTCAACTTGTTGATCATGGTGGGTACTCTGTTATTGATATTGCTGATTTGGGGCCTCTCCGACGCCGCTTTGCAGAAGCTTAACCAGGTATTGGTGGATGGTTTCACGGTCGGATCGTTACATGTTATTCCGGCACGTATCCTGATGGCCGCGGTTGTATTCGGTTTATTGCTGACGGCTACCGGTTGGCTACGCTCGATGCTGGATCGCCGTTGGCTGGCTATCACCCGTATGGAGCGCGGCGCCCGTGAGGCCGTGGTCTCCATCGCCGGTTATATCGGCGGCGGCATCGCCGTGCTGGTGGCGGCAGGTGTTGCCGGGGTCAATTTCGGCAGCCTGGCGATTATCGCCGGTGCCCTCTCGGTGGGTATCGGTTTTGGTATGCAGAATATCGTCAACAACTTTGTCTCCGGCCTGATTCTGTTGTTCGAGCGCCCGGTCAAGACCGGTGACTGGATCATCGTGGGCAGTACCGAGGGCTATGTCAAACGTATCCGCATTCGCTCCACCCAGATTCAGACCTTTGACCGGGCCGATGTCATCGTGCCCAATTCCGAATTGATCTCCAGCCAGGTCGTCAACTGGATGTTGTACGACTCACGCGGCCGCGTTCGGGTGCCCATAGGCGTGGCCTACGGTAGCGATACCGAACAGGTCAAGGCGCTGTTGTTGCAGGTGGCCAGAGAGCATCCCAGTGTGATCAGTGACGATGAGGAGAGTAGGCCCAAAGTATTGTTTCTCGCCTTCGGTGACAGTTCGCTCAATTTTGAGCTGCGTTGCCATATTCGCAATATCGATGAACGCACGCAGGTAATCAGTGATCTGAATTTCGCCATAGACAAGGCCTTCCGTGAGCATGCCATTGAGATCCCTTTCCCTCAACGGGATATCCATGTACGCAGCTGGTCTCCCCCACCGGCGGGGGGGGCATCTTCGGATTCGTGAGGTTCTCATTAGCTGCAAATAATAAAGGTCGATATAACAACAAGATAGAGTGTTCAGTTAACAGTTGTCCCTGGTTGGCCACCGGGGAGCTGCCTTTTAGTAAGTCTTGTATTAAAAGCGGGTATTGCTGCAAGGCTGGAATAAGTACTAAAAGTTTCAGGTATCTCCGCCGCTAACCTACGATGGTTAGATCATTCAATTCCCAAGGAATTTAGTGTGTTTGCGGTGAAGCTGGTGGCCAATCTGAGTTGGCGCTACAAGATTCTGTCGTTATCGGCCATTTTTGGTGTAGGCATGTTGTTCGTGGCCGGTCTGGCTGGCTATACCGTTTTGACCATGGCAGCGGACCTGAAACGCATCTACGAGTCGACCAACGAGCGCGTCAACGCCGCAACCGTTGCCCATCAATCCATCCTGGCCATGGCGAAATCCCTCTATGAATTGATCGGTGTTTCAGAGCCGGCGGCCGTCCGCCAGGCCTCTGTCGCGGCGATACGCGCTTCTTCCTATCTGGACGAGAGTATCCAGCGACTGGACACCACTTTGCATGACAACGCGCAGGTGCGCAGTCTGGTCAACCTGTTGGAGGAGATCAAGCCAAAAAAGATGCAGGTGATACGGTTGGCGCGCGCGCAGGAGGATGGTCAGGCTCTGGAGATTTTGCACGGCATGCAGACCGAATCCCATAACATCGAGGAACTGGCGGAGCATATCGTTAACGCTGAGAACGAGACTATGCGTGCGATGATCGAGAGCCAGTTGGACAAAGGTGTAAACACCGTCATGGTGCTCGGGGTGTCTGTGGGCATCGGATTTGTGCTTGCGGTGCTGGTCAGCATTTATGGGGCTGTTTTGATTACGCGCCCTATGCGCCAGCTACAACGGGCGACCAGTAATGTGGCCAACGGGGATTTGACTGTACAACTGCCGTCGGCCGGCAAGGATGAAGTCGGTCAAATGATTAACGCTATGGCCAGCATGGTATCTGATTTGCATAGCGTTGTTTCCCTCATTCAGGGCAGCGTGAGCTCACTGGATCAGGAGTCGGAGAGTGTTGCCCAGGTTGTCGGGGTGCTAGGTGATACGGCACAGAAGTTAGTTAGTCGGCTGGACGATATCAAAGAGGCGGTCGATTTGGTGATGGAGACCACAAGCGACGCCGCAGGCACCTTGAATCAGGCGGCCGAGAAGGCCGCCGAGTCTGCCCTGGTTGCCCAGGGGGCCGCCGAGGATATTTCGGTTACCGTGGAGGGTTTTCGTCAGTTCCAAAAAAACATGGAGGAGACCGCGCGTGTTACCGCACAGCTAGAGGCTACGGCATCGACCATTACCGGTATCACCCAGACGATCCAGGATATCTCGGAACAGACAAATTTATTGGCCTTGAACGCCGCCATCGAGGCTGCACGCGCCGGCGACCAGGGGCGCGGATTTGCCGTGGTCTCCGATGAGGTGCGACAACTGGCCATACGTACCGACAAGGCCACCAAGGAGATTTCGCAGTTGGTTGCCGGAATTACCGCTCAGGTCAGTCAGACCGTGGTGCTTTTGGATAAAACGGTCAAAGAGTCACATGGCCATATTGCGCGCCTGCAGCAGGTGGCGCAGAACACACAAAGCAGCGGTACTCAGGTCGATGGGCTGCGGCAAGCGATGAATCAAGTAGTGAATATGATGGAGAGGCAGCAGCAGGCGGTGGCAGGTATCAATCAGGCGACATCGTCGTTGTTGGTGCTGAGTAGTGATACCAATGTACAAACGGAAATGTTGCAGCGTTTGTCTGACAGCCTGAATAGCGCGTCCACCGAGCTGGGTGCGGTGGTGGATAAATTTAAACTGTAATTGTGAGAAGAGAGGAGTCCAGATGAGGATGAGTACAAATATACGTGAGCGCTTGATATTCAGTATCGCCGGTTTGATGCTGGTGGTTTTCTGTGGCAGTGCCTTTGCGGCAGGTGTCAGCAAGGAGATGCGCGCGGCCTTTACCCGGCCGGCCAAGGCGCCGGAACCGGCAGATAACAAATCAACACCCGCGCGTGTCGCTTTGGGTAAGGCTCTATTTTTCGATCCTCGCCTGTCAGGTTCCAATTTTATCAGTTGCGGTACCTGTCATAACCCGGCACTGGGTTGGTCTGACGGACAGAAAACCGCCATTGGCCATGGTATGCAGGTGTTGGGGCGTGCCACGCCGACCGTGTTGAATACTGCGTATCAGCGTTTCCAGTTTTGGGACGGGCGTGCGCGCACCCTGGAAGAACAGGCAGTAGGGCCTATCCAGGCCGCCGGCGAGATGAACCAGAATATGGATGAACTGGTTGCCGAACTGAAGGCGATTCCCGGTTATGTCTCCATGTTTGACAAGGCCTATGGTAAAGAAGGTATCAGTGAAAAAACCATCGGTAAGGCCATTGCCGCCTTTGAGCGCACCGTGGTTTCGAGTGAGGCGCCTTTTGACCGTTGGTTAAAGGGTGACAAAAAGGCTATGAACCAATCGGCTCAGCGTGGGTTTGATCTGTTTCGCGGCAAGGCAAACTGCGTCTCCTGTCATCAGGGTTTCAATTTTACCGATGACGGTTTTCACAATCTTGGGCTGAAAGGATCCGAGGACGAAGGCCGATTTGCCATAAAGGCAATCAAATCCATGAAAGGGGCCTTTAAGACGCCAACCTTACGTGACGTGGCCCTCACTGCCCCCTATATGCACAACGGCACCTACGCGACTTTGGAAGAGGTGGTGGAGCACTACAATCGTGGTGGTGACGTGACAGAAAATCTAGACCCGAATATGCGCAAACTTGGCCTGACAAAGCAGGAGGTCAAAGATGTTGTTGAATTTATGCGTGCCTTAACCGGCAAACCGGTAAGTATTACCGTACCGCATCTACCAACTGTCAACTAATCAGGAGTGATCAGAATGAACAACTATTTTTCAATCATAATCGGTACGTGTGCCTTGTTGGCGGCGATCGGGGCACAGGCGGCAGACGTTACTATTATGCAGAAAGACAAGAGCTTCGTCGTCAACGGCAAGCAGGTGGAAAAATTGACCATCAAAAAAGGTGACACTGTCCACTTCAAAAACCAGGATCCTTTTTTTCACAACATCTTTTCGCTGTCGGAACTGAAGACCTTTGATTTGGGTTCCTACCCGGCCGGTGAATCTCGTTCGGTTACCTATACCAAGGCCGGCAAGGCCGAGATTGAATGTGCCATACACCCGCAGATGTATCTCGAACTCGAGGTGAAATGATGAAACGTCTAACAATCCTTTTGCTTGGCGCTGCGCTGGTGTTGCCCGGTGCCGCGTCCTGGGGGGCGGAGCGCGATTCCGCCAGGGATGTAAAAAACGCCACGGGAAAACCTTTTGTGCGTGGCGGTATCGTGTTTAAGACGTATTGTAAGGTCTGTCACGGTCAGGCCGGTGACGGCAACGTCAAGGCCAACAAGCTTTATGGTAAGGACAAACTGGTGATCAAGCCCGCCAAGGAGTCGTACTACCGGGATATCATTAACAAGGGCGGCAAGGAGATGAAGAAGTCAGAGTTCATGCCCCCATGGCGTGAGGAACTGTCCGACGAGCAGATCAATGATGTGGTCGCCTATTTGTCGGTAATCTCGGATCGTGTTGGTCGTGGAGAAGTGGTCTTCAATACCAACTGTATTCTTTGCCATGGTGTAAAGGGTGATGGTAAGGGCCGCGCTGCGGGTTTTTACGACCCACCGCCGGCCAATCTGTCCAAGAGTAACAAAAACGAGGACTATATGAGGTCCATCATCACCTTGGGTGGCAAGGCCATGGGTCGTTCCGCCGCCATGCCGGTATGGGGCGAGCAGATCAGTGCCGAAGAGATCGAGGACGTGCTGGTCTACGTTCGCAAGGTGCTGATGAAAGACTAGGCGAAATTCCATACGCCTTGCACAGGCCCGGTGGGGGTGTCCCTGCCGGGCCTTTTATTTCATACTGACCATTTGCAGGGACCTATGGCCAAGGTATATGCCTATTACTGGGATTTGACTGAGGAGCAACGTCGAATATACAGGCGAAGCGACCGTGTGGTTTCCCTACCGCTGAACGCCTTGGGTAAGTTACGGCACAATGTGCACCGGCTGGCACACGCGCTGGATGATGGCGACCGGGTGTTGGTGGAGCGTCTGAGCCGGCAGCTGGTCAATGCCATTGCCGTTCAGTACTCCGTTGCGGTGTTGCGCGTGGCCATCCGTATGCGACGCCCCTCAGACGCTACCGGTGACCTCTACGGCCTGTATGAGCCACGGGTCGGGCGGAGTAGGGCCTGTATTACGGTTTGGATGCGTACGGCGCAAAGAAACCAGTTGGTGGCTTTCAATACCTTTCTCCGGACGCTGTTACACGAATTGTGTCATCACCTGGACTACGAGTGGCTGGGACTGGACGAGTCTTTCCATACCCACGGCTTTTTCAAACGTGAGAACAGTTTGTATCTTCAGTTGCGCGTTGATGAGTGATTTCGGATGTAGTTGACGAATCCGTCCTTGGAAAGTGGACGGCTGTAGAAGTAGCCCTGTACCTCATTGCAGCCATTTTGGCGCAAGAAGTCCGCCTGATGCTGGTGTTCAACACCCTCGGCGATAACGCGCTTGTCCAGGCCATGGGCAAGCGCAATGATTGCCTTGGCGATAGAGCCATTCTCCCCGTTTTGTAAAATATTTTTCACGAACGACTGATCGATTTTCAGGGTGTCGACAGGTAGTTTATTCAGGTAGCTCAATGATGAGTAACCGGTGCCGAAATCGTCGATAGAGGTTTTGATGCCAAGATCGCGCAGGCGACCAAGTACAGCTGCCCCACTCTGCTTGTCATCCATCAGCAGGCTTTCAGTGATCTCCAGATCCAGATTGTGTGGCGACAGGGACGTACTGTTGAGTGTGTCAACGACAGTGGCAAATATGTCTTCGTGCAGGAATTGCCGTGTGGAGAGGTTGACTCCGACGCGTAACTCCATTTTGTGTTCAGTGATCCATCTGTGGGCGTCAACGCAGGCTTGGTGTAACACCCATTTACCAATGGGGATGATCAGTCCGGACTCTTCCGCAATAGGGATGAACTGCGCGGGAGATATGGCGCCTTTTTGCGGATGGTTCCAGCGCAGCAAGGCCTCCATGCCAATTAGATGGCCTGTGGCCAGGTGTATCTGCGGTTGATAGAAGAGTTCCAATTGCTTGTTTTCCAGGGCGTGGCGCAGGGCCTGTTCCAGGAAGAGCTTTTCCTGTGCCTTCATGTCCATATCAGTGCTGTAATAGCGGTATTGCTCGCCGCCATGTTCGCGCGCCTTGCGCATGGCAGTATCAGCCCCCTTAAGCAGGCCGTCGCGATCACAGGTCTCCAGTGGGAACAATGCTACGCCGATGCTTGCGGTGAGATGTATGGCCTGATCCTTGATATGGTACTTACCCTTCAAGAGTTGTTGCAGGTGGTTCGCACAATCGTTGGTTTCGTTGATATGACGAAGATTGCGCACCATTACACCGAAACTGTCTTCACCAAAACGGCACACAGTCCAATTGTGATCGGTGATGTCTTTTAGATGGTCTGCGACCTGGCGCATGACAATGTCCAGGCCGAGGTGCCCATAGGTGTCGCTGATCAGTTTCAGACGATCCAGGCTGACCATCATGAC
>DKAX01000077.1 GCA_002450975.1 Proteobacteria bacterium UBA6915 | reverse complement strand
AAGGGCATGAGCCGATCCAGCCGTTCCCGACCCTGGCTACTCAAGGCGTGATAGGTCCGGCTTTGACGTATCTCTGCGAGTTTTTTCCATAACGCCTCGGCGGCTTGATAGCCTGCCGCTGCCAGAACACTGATACTGGTCGACTCCTCCAGGGTACCGAACCAGACACCGGTTAGATCCGCGGTACCCTCGTCCGCCTGTTCCGTCTGCGGCGCTTCGAATACCTGTTCAAAATGGCCCTGCACCCGCTGCCGATGCTGACTGAGTTTGGCTGAAAAGCTGTGCCAGCTGTCATAGCCCATGCTGTAAGCAAGACGGAGTCGCCCAAGCTCATCCTCCGGCAACATATGGGTTTGTCGGTCCTCATATTCCTGCAGACGATGTTCGACGGTGCGCAGGAAACGATAGCCGGCCATCAGTTCCTGCACCACGAAGTCCGGCAGGTAGTCGGCTTCCCCCAGGTGAGTCAGGACCTTGAGGATCTTGCGGGCGGTCAGTTTTGAGTCTCGCCCACCACGAATCAGCTGAAATAGCTGGCCGATGAATTCCACTTCACGAATGCCACCGGCACCCAGTTTGACGTTGCGTTCCATGCCCTTGCGCTGTACCTCACGACTAATCAGGGTCTTCATGTCGCGCAGGGATTCATAGGCACCGAAATCAAGATAGCGGCGATAGACAAACGGTTTCAGCATGGCCATCAGCTGTTCACCGGCTTCACGGTCCCCGGCCACTACCCGCGCCTTGACCATGGCATAGCGCTCCCATTCCCGACCATGGATCTGGTAGTAGTTCTCCATGGCGGCAAAACTGGTGACCAGGGCGCCGCTGTCTCCAAACGGGCGCAGCCGCATGTCGACGCGGAATACAAAGCCATCCGCAGTCTGTTGATCCAGCACCGTGATCAGCTTGCGACCCAGGCGGGTAAAAAACTCGAGATGGCTAAGACTCCGGCCGGGTCCCTGTACCTCGCCTTCTTCGGCATAAGTAAAAATCAGATCGATATCGGAAGAGAGATTGAGCTCCCAGGCACCGAGTTTGCCCATTCCCACCACGACCAGCCTGAGGGCCTGACCATGACGATTCAGAGGGGTGCCCGCTTGTTCACACTGCCAGGCATAGAGTTTATCCAGTGCCACATCAATACAGGCCTCAGCCAGATGCGATAAGTCGCGAGTGGTTTCCATCAGTTCGGCCCAGCCGGCAATATCCCGCCACATAATGCGCGTCATCTCCCGTTGTCGAAAACGTCGCAATTCGCGCATCAACTCTGTTTCCTGGGTGACAGGCGACAACCTCTCTGTCAACCGCTCCCGATAGGTTTCCCAGGTATATTCTCGTTGTAAATCTTCACTGGCCAATTCACTCAACAAGTTCGGCTGGCGCAAACACTGCTGCGTGACAAAATTACTAGCGGCCCACACCCGGGGCAATGACTCGGCCACAGCCTGGGGGAGCTGGGCAAGATCAGGCGTTGTTTCTGTGAACGCCCGCCAGCGTTGTTCGACTGTTTCCTTTAATGGGTCTGGTAATTTCGCCAGGGCTTGTTCTATTTGCTCATGCATAATCGCCAAGTCTACCCTGCGGCCTGGTCGGGTGCCGCTTTTTTGTCTGATCTAGAATAAAAAAGCCCCGCTGTTACCAGCGGGGCTTTTACGTAAAGGTCGGTCTGAAAAGGCCGGGCTTACATCATGCCCATGCCACCCATACCACCCATATCACCCATACCCGGTGCAGCAGCGGCAGATTCATCCTGCGGCTGATCCGCCACCATGGCTTCGGTGGTGNNCATTTCGATCATGTCACCGTACTCACCAGTCGCGGCGTTGTAACCGAAAGTATCCTTGCCCTCTTCCACTTTGTTAACAACGACCGAGGCTTCATCACCGGCATTGCTGACGATCTGACGCATCGGTTCTTCCATCGCGCGACGCGCAATGTTGATACCGATATCCTGGTCATGGTTATCGCCTTTGAGTTTGGCAAGCGCGGCACGAACACGAATCAGGGCAACACCACCACCGGGTACTACACCTTCTTCTACTGCAGCACGCGTCGCGTGCAGCGCGTCTTCAACACGGGCTTTCTTTTCTTTCATTTCCACTTCCGTTGCAGCGCCTACTTTGATGACGGCGACGCCACCGGCCAGCTTGGCGACACGTTCCTGCAGTTTTTCACGGTCATAGTCAGAAGAGGCTTCTTCAATCTGGGCACGGATCTGGTTGACCCGATCTTCGATTTCTTTAGGTTTACCAGCACCATCGATGATGGTGGTTTCTTCCTTGGTGACAATAATCTTCTTGGCTGAACCCAGGTCATCCAGGGTCGCTTTTTCAAGTGACAGGCCGACTTCTTCAGAGATCACGGTACCGCCGGTGAGGATGGCGATGTCTTGAAGCATGGCCTTGCGGCGATCGCCAAAACCGGGCGCTTTCACTGCAACCACGTTGAGCATACCGCGCAGCTTGTTGAGCACCAGGGTGGCCATGGCCTCGCCATCCACGTCTTCTGCGA
>DKAX01000010.1 GCA_002450975.1 Proteobacteria bacterium UBA6915 | reverse complement strand
AGGCGGGCAGTGCCTTCCTGTTCATCCTTGATTTTTTTAAAACGCTCTTCGTGCTTGTAATAGACATCCTGAATATGGCGCAACCAGTTGTCGACCAGACCGTGGCGTTCACCGCGGAATGCCGACTTGATACCGCCGCAGCCGTAGTGACCACAGACAATCACCTGTTTGACCTTGAGGACATCAACAGCAAACTGCAACACCGAAAGACAATTCAGATCGGTGTGCACCACCACGTTGGCAATATTTCTGTGTACGAAGATCTCGCCAGGCAAGGTACCGGTAATCTGATTGGAGGGTACACGGCTGTCAGAACACCCGATCCAGAAATATTCGGGAGTCTGCAAGTTGGAAAGCTTGGTAAAAAAGGTTGGGTCTTTGGCCTTGATATCCGCAGCCCAATCCTGATTATTGATGAGAAGTTGATCCAAGACGTGCATAAAAACCCCCGCAGTTTCACCGTACTATCTATCCGGCTGGGAAAACAAACGGGCTAGATTCTAGCACAGCTATCAGCGACGCGCAGTCCCTCTTTTCAGCAAATACCCCATGCCCCAGGTCCCTGCCATCATGGCGCCCGCAATGATCAACGCCATCATTGTGTATGAGATCCAGACGTTGATAAAAATCGGTCTGATGTGGGCAAAATAGGTGCTGCCAAACATCAGTACCAGTGACAGGCTACCGCAAAGCCAGGCATATTCTGCCGCTTCCTGCCGGCGCCTCCAGGCCAGATACAGGGCAAAGGGCAATGCAGCGAGAATAGCCGCCAGAGAAAAGTGCAGAAAATAGATTCCGCCCACAACAAACATGGCCAGACTACTCTCTTGCACGTTAGGTAGCAGCAACCATTGACTCAGCAGGGCAAAGGGCAGCAAAGGCCAGTTGAAAACCCATTCCGCCATCAATTTGAAAAAACCGCTAAAGAAATAGGCCACTGCCACTACAGTGGCAATATTCACGGCAGACCGCTGCCATCCCCGGACATCCATCAGGAAACACTCCTAAATAATAACCTGGTGGAAATTATCCACGTACCATGCCAACCGGGAAACGCCCCCCCTAACGATGCCAGTGGGTAGTGCGACCGATCAGAGAAAAACCGATAAACCCCCGCACCAGTAGTTCTTTGTCACCTTCCAGGGTCAACTTACATTGATAGGTTTTTCCCTTTTCAGCATCGTAGATATGACCATCCTGCCAAANNTTCTCCCGGTCAACCTTGGACTGCCCCGCCATTCCCCGTTCATCGTCCACTGGATAGACTGGCTCTTTGAGTGCGGCAATACGACCACAATAGCGCTCCTGGCATCGGTATATCTCGATTTGCGCCTTGCCGTTTTCCGTCTGCCAAAGCCCAAGAATGGCATCGCCTGTAACCGCAGCCTGGGCATTTAAAGACGCCATACACGCCAAGAACAAAACCAAATTCCGGTACATATCCCCTCCTTTTGTGATTTTAAACATTGTGTATCTGCGATCAGGCTACACGACGCAGACCTCAGCCCTGATTACATGCTCCGGTTTCCAATTATGCAAGGACTCGTCTACTGCTTCTTCCACGGAACGAATCCTGACACCTGCCTGATGCAATTTGCCTACATCCAATACACAGCTAGAACGGGGCGCCTTAGCCTCTTTATAGAAGGACTCTTCATCTGCGAAGTATTCAAACGTTTTTTGAATCTTCAACTTTCTCTGCATCAACCCAACCAACTCACTATTGCGAATATATCCAACATTGCTAATATTGTACTTGCCGTATGGTGCGCGTTTTTGCCACAAATCGAGACAAGCCTTAACGAAATCCCCCCTATGCGAAAGTGAATTGATACAGTCAACCACCTTTGCATAGCGTTGAAGCTTGGAAAGATAGTTTCTATCACAATCGACCTCATCGAACGGTGCCCGAATTCGCCATAGATAACTGTACGCATTCACTGCAACCCTCTCCTCCGCCAAAGCCTTTATGCCACTGTAAAAACTGCAAGGCAAACTATCAAAACTGAAGTTCGGAACATCCTCCTCAGTGAACCCTTTGATCGCGCCGTTTTCCGTTTTATATCCCGAATAGATACAACCAGAAGAGACCTGTCCCAAAGGAATCTCCAGTAATTGACAGATGTGGCTCAAGACTTCCGGAAAAAGCAAATTCCCTTCAATGGTTTTTGTCTTTTTCAACTCACATTGATCCACATTAGGCCTGCCAATAAAGCCCGCCGCATTAATTACAAGCTCCGGCCCTATTTTTTTCACAAAATCATATACAACGCGAAAGTTTGAATAGTCCAAACCAGATCGTGAAACTGGCACATACGCCACCTTACGAGCAGCCAACTCTTCAGAAAATGCCCTACCAATATACCCAGAAGCACCAAACAAAAGAACCATACCCCCTCCAACGATTGTCTCAACCCCTCTTGCCTCACAAGAGCATGTTAAATCAATTCAGCGAACTGAATCCACGACACACTTCAAATTACACATACTCCCTCATGTATACATGGGCACATTCTTTTGGACTAAAACTTACTATTAATATATTCCGCTCCTATCAGCAAGACACGATTACCACTCTCACGTTCTCAGTTCGTTCCACCCTTTGGGCTTCGATACTATTGGTCCCGTAGAATACGGTACGCCAACGCGGGAAAGATTCTTGCTATGACAATTAGAATCGGGACTCTCCCGGTCAGCATAGTGTAATCATTGTTTGCCAGTCCTTTGACAAAATCCTTCGCTAACTTTTGCGGTGACATCTTTTTACCCTCATCGCGCCCGGCCGTCATAGACGTGTCGACAAGATCAGGAATCAACTCAAATACCTTTACCCGACTTCCGTGCAGTTGATAGCGTAAGGTCCGGGTAAAATTATGCAGCCCCGCCTTACTGGCACAATAGACCGGCGTGCTCGCCTTGGGCGCCACCGCCAGAGCTGAGGTGACATTCACCACAGCGGCATTATCCTGTTTCATCAAATGGCTCGCCAGGGCCGATACCAGGATCATAGGCGCAATCAGATTGACCCCCACCTCATCACAGATCTTCTCACCCAACCCTATACCCCGGGTCAAATCCACTGACTGCTGTATACCGGCGTTGTTGACCAAAATGTTCAACGCGGGAAACTCCCTGAGCACCTCCTCGGCCAGTGTCTGTACTTGTCTGGCATCACGCAGATCACACAACTTTGTATGCACCTGTGGCAGGTGCCGCTTGATATCGGCCAGGCGCTGTTCGTCCCTTCCACAGACAATTATCTGATTATCTTTCGCCGCCAAGAGCTCGGCCATGGCCAAACCGATGCCCGCTGTACCGCCCGTGACTAAAATCGTATTGCCGCTGATTCGCATATGTCGCCTCCTGTATGGATGAGACATCAGTGTCGGCCGGGGGGTCGAATCAGACCTTAACACCGGTTAAGAAATCGAGGATTTCAGGCGCGCCCTGATGCGCGACAAGGCTACATCGGTAATCCCCAGATATGAGGCTATATGGTAAAGAGGTATTTGCTCGGCCAGAACAGAGTAGTCGCGCAGAAAGCTCTGATAGCGCTGTTGAGCATCATCCAGCAACAGCGAGGCTTCGCGCATCTCCTTTTTCAGCGCCAAGGATTCCATGAAGATACGCCCTAAGCGTTCCCAGGCCGGGTGTCTTTTGTAGGCTTTTTGTAACAGATCTCCGGACAAACACAGCACCTGACCTTCGCTCAGGGCCTGCAAGGAAAATCGACAGGGTTGGGCACGACTCAGGGATATAAGGCAACCCGCCACATCTCCGGCGCCAAGAAAGGATTTATTGAACTCCTTACCCTGATCGGTGCTGTAGTAAAGCCTCACCACACCGTGGAGAACAAAATAGAAATCGGCGGCCAGTTCACCGGCGTGAAAAAGATGCTCCCCCTTGGCGACACGAAGACTACGGCAGCCTTGCGCCAGCCATTGCAGTTCGTCATCGGGCAATTCGACCTGCAGAGGAATAAAGCGAGCAAGGCCTTGTCGTGGATCCGGTTGCATGGAAATCAATTCCTTTTAGCGCACAATCATCGTCGTTGACTTATCAAAACTGGATACTTCTGCTCCGAAACACTGCCCCAAACACCTGCGACCAAACATGACGGGACACCCTGACTGAATCGATAGTAATGGAATGTACCAGGGTTGGCATAGCCCCCCATTGGAAAAAGTGGACAGGCACACACCTGTCCACAAACCCCGGTTAGGGTGATACATGCTTTTTACGGCTATACATCCAGGCAATCAAGAATCCGCCAAGACCTTGCTCTATCAGATGCCATCCACCATTCAATACCTGATAGGAAATCGACTTCCCATGGGCGGCCGCCATGGCCAGCCCGTGAGGAAAGACCCATAAGACCCCCACCAACGCACCGACCTGTAAGCCGGCTATAAGGGGTTTTCGACCTTTGGGAAGCCGGTCATATAAATAGGTCATAAAGCCAGCCAAAATGAGATAGGCGACAAATATAATCGCTGTACCTTTATGTTCAACCTGGGTGTTGTCGCGGAAAAACTGTTCCAGCACCACTTCATGTATCAATCCGGCCAACAACCACATAACGACACCACTCACAACAACAGTCCAGATCACATCTTTCAGTTTCATCGTCTTCTCCTTTTACAATGCTTAGATACTAAAAAGTTATTTTATTTGCAGCTGTACCACTGGGGTATCCTGCGTATAGCTAAAATGCAATTTTTGAAAACTGGGCATACCTGACAACAGGGAAAAATTGAATCCGCCGCTTCAGGCGATTGGCTCGTCTGGATACCCCAAAAAGTGATGATCGAGCCTGCCATTGCCATTGACATCGTGATAGGCAACCGCTGCATACTTTCCATAGGACAGCCCCTCGACAACAATCACCGCCTGGTTGTCGACAATTTCTGCATTAAGGGACTTGTAGGGGTGGGCGAACATCTCATCATCGTTGCGAAAGAGATTGAGACCCACCTTACCGTTTTTGGAATTTACACCTTGTATCACGAATTGCAGGGAGGCCTGCAGTTCGCCAGCCTGACTCACCGGCCCTGCCACACTGGCCAGTACCGCAAAAATCAATCCGATCAAGACTCTCTTCATTTTGGCTACTCCTTTGCTGAATCCACCTACTATACGGCATAGTTGGCAGCTTGATTTTTTTTAAGCCAAGCCATGTTCCTGCTTAAAATCAACCACTACTTCGTCAATCCATTGCGCCAGTGCACTGATAGTCATGCGATACTGCTTTACAATCTGCCGCGGTCCGAAGGGCAGT
>DKAX01000192.1:1219-4550 GCA_002450975.1 Proteobacteria bacterium UBA6915 | reverse complement strand
GCCTTGTGCAGACCGACCTTCTTACGTTCGATCTCACGGGCATCACGGGTAACAAAGCCAGCCTTACGCAAAGGCGAACGCAAAGACTCATCGTACTCGATCAGTGCGCGCGTAATGCCATGGCGTATAGCCCCGGCCTGACCACTGTTTCCACCACCGCGAACATTAATGGTGATATCAAACTTATCCAGAACACCGATCAATTCCAGCGGTTGACGCACCATCATGCGCGAAGTTTCACGGCCAAAATATTGCTCCAGGCTGCGCTTGTTGATGCTGATATTACCGGAACCGGGGCGCAAAAACACCCGCGCTGCGGAACTCTTACGACGGCCTGTGCTTAAAAATTGTTCAGACATTATCTATTTCCTGACTTATCCAGATCAGATTTCCAAAGGCTGCGGCTGTTGAGCGGCATGTTGATGCTCACCACCGGCATAGACCTTCAGCTTACGAAACATGGCACGCCCCAAAGGATTTTTGGGCAACATACCTTTAACTGCAATTTCAATAGCTTGTGTAGGCGCACGATCGATCAGTTTCTCGAAAGGGGTCGCCTTCATCCCACCGATGTAACCGGTGTGACGATAGTAAATCTTGTCCTTGGACTTGTTACCGGTAACACGTACCTTTTCCGCATTGACTACCACGATGTAATCCCCGGTATCCACATGCGGCGTATATTCCGCTTTATGCTTGCCACGCAGGCGTCTGGCTATTTCACTGGCCAAACGACCCAGGGTTTTATCAGTCGCATCAACGACATACCAGTCACGTTTCACGGTGGCAGGTTTTGCGCTAAATGTCTTCATTTCTGATTGTGCTCCAAAATCTCGCGCTGACGCTATCGCTATAAAAAGACGGTGAATCTTACGGATAACCCAGAGCAGTGTCAATCACTACATTAAAAAAAAGCGGCAGCAGGGGATGCTACCGCTTAAACCACCTTAGGGAGGAGGGTGGAGGAGAAAACATAAAAATTCAATGGTTNNGATGGCTGGAGAACAAAACTAGCTGTTCGGCCTCAACGACTCCTGTACAACTTTTTTTAGCTCATTCAATCGGCCATGAAAAAAATGGTCAGCATCGCCAAGCCATTGATAAACCGGCTCATTAACCTGCTTGCGCACCCATTGTGAGACCTGTTGAGGTGGCGTTATCTCATCCCGACCACCCTGCACTACCATCCAAGGCATTGTCGGCCCATCAGAATCGTTGAACTCAAACATGGCTACCGGGGGGGCAACCAACAACAATCTATCCACTTTGATGCGACCAATAGCCCGATAGGCAACGAAGGCCCCGAAGGAAAAACCCGCCAACCAGAAGGGCGTGTCACTGCCATAACGTTGCTGAAACCAATCCGCCGCTGCACGCAGGTCTTCAACCTCACCAACCCCCTTATCAAACCTCCCCTGACTGGCACCGACACCACGAAAATTAAAACGTAATGTAGGTACCCCCAGCTCGGTCAATGCATTGGAGAGCATATGCACCACTTTGTTGCTCATGCTTCCGCCGTATAAAGGATGGGGATGGCAAATCACAGCGATAGGCCCACCATCAACATAGTGTGAAGGGTGACAGGTCAAGCCTTCCAGTTTTCCGGCCGGCCCAGGAATCTCCACCTTTTCGCCCACATAACTGGGCTCCTCTTCCAGCCCGTCATAGAGGTGGTTTGCACGAATCGGCGAAGCATCAAAATCATTACTCAATGGCTTATCCTTAATAAATTTAAAAATCTGTACAACTTGCCATTAGTCAATCTTAAGCCGATCGACGATCTTCCCCTGGCGCAGATGGCTGTCGATAATTTCATCAACATCTTCTTTGTCGACATAGGTGTACCAAGTTCCTTCCGGATAGACCACCGCAACCGGTCCCAGCGCACAGCGATCAAGACAACCTGCGGAATTGACTCTGACCTTTCCGGGCCCTGACAAACCCAAGGATTTTACCCTTTGTTTGGCATAATCACGCATATCCTGGGCATGATACTGCTGACAACACTGAGTCCCATCCTCGCGTTGGTTGGTGCAAAAAAACACATGATACTGATAATATGAGTCACTCATAACATAAACACGCAATTTTATAACGACTATTTGAATGGTTACTAGTGTAGCTTACTTTAAACTTTGGTCGGAAATTTAATTTATAGTGTGTGAACCGCCAAGTTACACTGTAATTACCAACTCGCCAGATACTCAATGTCCGATAGTACCACTGCCTCTGTTACACCCCTCGCCTCCCGCTTGTTGGACCTTGCGGACCGCTGCGTATTGTGCGGGCTGTGTTCGCAATACTGCCCTACCTACCAGAACACATTAAACGAGGGTGAGTCACCGCGCGGCCGAATAGCATTAATCAAAGAGTTGATCGTGCGACCGCAACATTGGGATAAGCAAGCACAAGACTATCTGGATCACTGCCTGTTGTGCCGTGCCTGTGAACGCCATTGCCCCTCGCAGGTACCTGTAGGACAGTTGTTCGATGAGGCACGCACCTATCTGCGCACCCATTCCACTCCTATGGGCAAGCGCCAGCGGCGTATGAACATCACCTTGTCGCTGACACACCCCCCGATTCTGAAGGCATTGCGTGCAGTGATAGTGATTTTGACCCGCGTGCCAGGATTCCGCAGACTCGTCCAACACTTGGCAAAAGTGAGCCCTCTCTTACGTCTGCTGCCTGTACTAGGCCAGAGGCGCGTAATCGGGCGGATAAAACCGCCCCCCCTCAGTGTAACCGGCGAATCCGAATATCTGATCTTCACCGGCTGCGTCAGTTCGGTCTTTGATCGTGACACCCTAAACGCAACCTGCCTGCTGTTGGAACACCTGGGAATGTCCTACCAAATTCCAGTCAAACAAACCTGTTGTGGCGCCATGCACCGGCACAACGGTTTCACAGACAATGCCCGCCACCTGGCATCGGACAATATTGCAGCCTTTCCAACCACCAAGGCGCAAAAAATCATCACCACGGTCACCGCCTGCCATGCTCAATTGAAAAGTTACGCCTCGTTACTGGACAATAGCGACGAAAAGATCCATCAATTCCATGAAAGCGTCCTGGACATCACCGCCCTGCTACATCAAAAACGCCATGTATTGCGCCTTCGCCCACTAAATAAGCGTGTGGTTCTGCACACCCCCTGCAGTCAACACTACGCGGGACTATCGAGCAAACAGATTGGGGAATTGCTCGGCCAGATACCCGACATAACTCTACTGCCGGTCAAGGAGGGGCTCTGCTGTGGCGCAGCCGGCAGCTATATGTTGCAGTTCCCGGCCACGGCCAATAGCCTGGCTGACCAAAGTCTGTCGAC
>DKAX01000192.1:0-1144 GCA_002450975.1 Proteobacteria bacterium UBA6915 | reverse complement strand
ACCCAGGAGCGCACCCTGATCGGACGACTGATGCGTATCAATCACTCGGGCGAGGTTGCCGCGCAAGGCCTGTACCAGGGTCAGGCGCTGACCGCCCGACTACCCCAGGTGCGAGACAAGATGCAGCGCGCCGCCCAAGAGGAAAATGATCACCTGGCCTGGTGTGAACATCGGCTAAAACAAATGGGCACACACACCAGCTATCTGAACCCGCTGTGGTATTTGGGCTCGGTAGCTATCGGCGCGGCGGCTGGCATCGCGGGTGATAAATGGAGCCTGGGTTTTGTCGCGGAGACGGAACATCAGGTGGTCAGGCATCTGGACGAGCACTTGTCACGCCTGCCGTCACAGGATGGAAAAAGCCGCGCCATACTCGAGCAGATGCGCGTCGACGAAGGTCAACACGCCACCCATGCCCTGGACGGAGGTGGTGTTCCCCTGCCTGAACCGATCAGAAAGGTGATGTCACTCACCTCCAAGGTCATGACGCGCACAGCTTATTGGATTTAATGGAAACTACCCGCCGGGTTTGGGTCCGGCGGGTCAATAACTTTATAAACGGTTACGGGGAATATTGCTGCCGTAGAAAATCTCCAGCATCTCGCGTTTCAAACGCTGCTTGATCTTGCGCTTGTCCGCCGTGGCCAGATCCTTCTTGTCCATCCCAAACAGATAATTGTTCAGGTTGAACTCCTTCAGCATCATCTTGGTGTGGAAGATATTTTCCTGATAGACGTTCACGTCGATCATCTGATAGAGATCCTTGGTATCGCGCGCGATAAAGTTCTGAATCGAGTTGATCTTATGGTCGATGAAATGCTTCTGGCCATTCACATCACGGGTAAAACCGCGCACACGGTAGTCCATGATGACGATATCCGAATCGAAGCTGTGGATCAGATAGTTCAAGGCCTTCAGCGGCGAGATGCGTCCGCAGGTGGAGACATCGATGTCGGCGCGGAAGGTGGAGATACCATTGTCCGGATGGCTCTCTGGATAGGTGTGTACAGTAATATGGCTCTTGTCCAGATGGCCGACAACGGCGTCGGGCAGCGGGCCTGGGGCCTCGGTATTGGCCAGGTTTTCCGACATCACCGGCTCTTCCGAAATCAGCATGGTTACGCTGGCACCCTGCGGATCATAG
>DKAX01000037.1 GCA_002450975.1 Proteobacteria bacterium UBA6915 | reverse complement strand
CTGGGCGGCGCAATCACCGCGGTGATTGCGCCGCCCAGGTCATAGTGCTGGGCATCGTCGCGCATTACATCTTTAAACAGTTGCAGTGTGCGCTGCCCGCCGATCACCACGCGCGCCTGTTGTAGCGCCTGTAGCGCCTGCGGTGTGAGTCCGTCGCGGCCGTTGTCCAGCACGCCGATGACCTGGCAGCGTATGCTCATACAGTTGCCTCGCGGATATCGGACAGCTTGTTACCCTCGAAATCACAGATCAATACGCGCAGGGTGAATTGATCGGGATAGCGGCCCTTCAATGTCTCGATCACCTTTTCCCCCAGCGCCTGATAAAACTGTGTCATCAAACCCAACTCCTCCATGCGCTCGCTGGCGTAGCGCGCCGTCTCCGCCTGGCGTATTTCCGCACACACTTGCGCGGGGGCGCCGATGCGCGCCGCCAGTTCCGCCAGCAGTTCGGTGTCCACCGCGTTACGTCCGGCGTGGGTGATGGTCTCGCCCTGCGCCATCTTGGTCAGCTTGCCCACCATGCCGCCGATGATGACGTGTTGGATGCCGGTGCTGACCACGGTGTCCAGGGCGTATTTCAAAAAGTCACCCATTTGCACGAAGCAGGCGGGCGCCAGTTGCGGGCACTCGGCCATGACGAACTTTTCCGTGCGCCCGCCGGTGGTGAGCACCACGGTGTCTTGTCCCTGATTGGCGGCGACCTCGATGCCTTGTATCACGCTGGCGCGAAACGCAGCGGTGGAGTAGGGATGGACGATGCCGGTAGTGCCCAGAATGGAGATGCCGCCGATGATGCCCAATCTATCGTTCAAGGTTTTCTTGGCCATCTCCTCGCCACCAGGCACGGAGATGGTCACCTCTATGCCTTGCTGTTGCAGCAGTGTAGCGGCGACCGCGCGCACATTCTGTTCGATGTTCTTGCGCGGTATAGGGTTGATGGCCGGTCCACCCACCTCCAGTCCTAAACCACGTTGCGTAATTTTACCAACGCCCGGCCCGCCCTTGATGATCACTTGATCGTGTTGTCCCGCTAGCAGACGCACATCGGCGGTGAGCGGCGCCTTGTCGGTGCAATCAGGATCGTCGCCGGCATCTTTGATCACTACCGCATGCGCAACACCATTCACGATTGCGCCATCGCTAACGGCAAAGGTGACCACGTCACCCTTGGGTATCGTACACTGCACCTGCGTCGGTACCTCACCTTCGATCAAACCCAACACCGCGGCACGCGCCGCCGCCGCCGAACAGGCGCCGGTGGTAAAGCCTTTACGCGTACCCTTGGGTTTCTTTTCCATCATCATGGATTGTTAGCGCTTAACGCTGTTGCGCCTCGGCCAGTGACAACAGTGCATGCAGCGCTGCTACCACCAAGGTGGAGCCACCCTTGCGTCCACGGGTGACGATCCACGGCACATCCTGCAAAGTGCTGGTCAGCTCTTTCGATTCGGCGGCGGAGACGAAGCCCACCGGCATGCCGACGATCAGCGCCGGTTTGACGTTTTCCTCTTTGATCATGCGCACCACTTCCAACAGCGCAGTGGGTGCATTGCCGACGGCGACGATGCCATTGTTGATATGACCCATGCGATGGGCCTTGCCCATGGCCTGCACCGCGCGCGTGGTGTTGCGCGCCTTGGCCTCGGCGATGACATCACCGTTGGAGATGTACTGATAGCTGCGCATGCCAAAGTGTTCCAGGCGCGGCTTGGATAGGCCGACGCAAATCATCTCCACATCGGCGACGATGGGTGCACCCTTGCTGATCGCCTGCAGAGCGGCGTTGATGGCGTGCTCGTGAAACTCGGTCAGGCCGTTGAATTCGAAATCGGCGGTGGCGTGTATCATGCGGCGCACCACCTGCCACTGTGCCGGTGTGTAGTTATGCGCGCCGGCCTCGCGATCGACGATGGCGAAGGAGTCGTGTTCGATCTGTTGTCCCGCCTGGGTCAGTTGTTCGGTGATGACGTTGCTCATGACAAGGCCTCCTCATGGGCGTGGTGTTCATGATGGTGATGATCGTGGTCGTGGTGATGGTCGAGGTGCTGGTCGTGATCGTGATGATGATGACCGTGTCCGTGTTCCTGCGCTACTTGCCGATAATGGCAGCCATCGCACTCCATCTGTCCGTTACTTTCCGGCAGACGACCAGTGGCCTGGGCGATGCGCTCTTCCAACAGTTCGACAATCTGTGGCGAGAAGCCGAAGTAGTTGCCCAGACCAAAACGGATCTGCGGATATTGTTGGCGCAGTAGTTCCACCTGACGGCGGATGCGTTCGATCAAGGTGCCTGTGAACAGGTAATAGGGCAGCACGGCGATTTGTGTCATGCCCAGACGCTGCATGCGTTGCACGGTGTTTTCCAGACGCGGATGGGTGATGCCGGTGAAGGCGATGTCGACCACCTCGTGATCGCTGACCTCATAGATCCAGCGTGCCATCTTGGCCACCTCGCCGTTGGCCACGCGATCGGAGGAACCGCGCGCCAGCAGAATCACGCCGGTGGTCTTGGGGTCGGGCATCTCTAATGTCTTCATCACAGTGCGCAACTCCTTTTGCAGGATGCTCAGGATCACATCGTTGGCGCCCAGGTGTTTGGCGTAGATAAATTCAACCTGCGAGTGACGCTGACGCGCCTTGGCGATGTGTGCGGGAATTTCCATCTTCACATGACCGGCGGCGTTGAGGATCAACGGTACGACGACTACACGTTGTGCATTACGCGCCGCGTTATCCAGACCCTGATCGAGCAACACATCGGCGAACTCGATGAAGCACAACTCCATGGCCCGTTGCGTTTGACGCGCGCGCCACTGTTGCGCGAAGCGTTCGATCTCTTCATTGCCCGGGGTGTGGCGCGAGCCGTGGCCCACCAACAAAATTACTTCGTTCACGCGGATACCTCCGGTTTTGCACTCGCCTTGCGAAAGCGGTGGGAAAAGGTTTCATCATAGAGTTTGGATTTCTTCAGCTCCGGCCACTCACGCGCACCCAGGGTCGGACTGAGGATGATCATCGCCTGGCTTGTCACCTTCTCGGCGATGCAACGCTCGCGGATATCGCTCAGCGTGCCGCGCACGATCTTCTGTTCGCCGGGCCAACTGGCCTTTTGCACCACCAGCACCGGCGACTCGGGCGACCAACCGGCGGCCTGCGCCGCCTGCTGGATTTTTTTCAACAAGGTGATGGAGAGGAACAGGCACACCGTGCAGTGGTGGGCAAGCAATGCCTCGATCTCTTCACCCTCCGGCATGGGCGTGCGCCCCTCGACGCGCGACAGGATCACCGTCTGCGTCACCTCCGGCAGGGTGAGACTCTCCACCGCCGCCGCCGCCGAGGCCATGGCCGATGACACGCCGGGCACCACTTCCACCTCGATCTGTTCCTTGTCTAGCGCCTGCACCATCTCGATCAGCGCGCCATACAGACCGGGGTCGCCGGTCTGCAAGCGTATCACCGTCTTGCCGGCGCAGGCACGTTCGATCAACCACTGGTTGATCTCCTCCAGCGCCATGGCCTTGGAGTCGGCCACCTCGCAGCCCGGTTTGCACCACTGCATCGCCGCATCGGAGACCAGCGAACCGGCATAGAGGATGGCGTCGGCCTGTTCGATCAGGCGACGCCCCTTGACGGTAATCAGATCCGGGTCGCCGGGACCGGCGCCCACAAACCACACCTTGCCCATATTAGCCTCGATTAATCTGGATCAATTTGGGCGAACAGCGAAGCAGTTTTGCACCCAACGCTGACTGCGGAAACGGGCGATCAGGCTGACGGCAGCGATGGTCACCAGCGGTTCGATGGCGACGATCACCAAATAAGAGGCAGCGAAGCTCAACCAAGCGGCGAACGGCGTGGCCACCTCGGCGATGCTCAACCAGAAGCCGACCATGCTGGTGACACCGGCGTAGTACAGGGCGTCCAGCTTGACGATCTGCTGCCAGGTCGGACGGGCGTCAGCCAGGCGCTTGCCGCGCAAGTGGTGTACACCGATCAACGGCAGGATCAACGACAGGCTGTTAACGGCCAGATTGATCAGATCGGCCGGATCGAACAACAGACCTTGCAACAACAGACCGGCGGCAAAACCGAACAGCGTAGGCACAAAGCCCAATGTTAAATAAATCGCCATGGCACCGACGAAGTGCAGCTCGGACGGACCCACCGGCTGGTGATAGACCTGCATGAACAGCGTAAAAAAGCCCGCCGCCAGCACACTGCGCAAAAGGGTGAGCGGGTTGATCAGGGCGCGTGCGTAAACGGCGAGCACGCCTCCGGCGGTGACGCCGGCCAACAGCAGTTTGGCCTGATTGAGAATGCCGGGTTCTATATGCATGGGATTTCCTCCACTGTTTTGTCGTTATAACTGTTGATGATGTCCATCGCCGGCAGAAACAGCCGCGCTGCCGCCTCCGGATTGGATGGTAGATACAGGTGTAGATACGACGCGAGCAGGTTGTTGCGATAAAAAACCGGTTCCGCCTTACCGCGCTTGCGCGCCGGTTGCGAGTGGGCGATGGGTTGCACGGATGTCTGCAGACTGGAGTGGTGATAGGTGTGTCCGCGCAACTCGCCCTGCGGCAGGCTGACGGCGTGCATACCCAGATTGCTCAACTTGTCCTGCAGTCGGGCCTCGCCGGGCAGCAGCCCCAGCATCGCGCGGCGCTTGCCCTGGTGATCGGTGAGTGAGTCCAATAGATACAGCATGCCGCCGCACTCGGCAACCAAAGGTTTGCCGGCGCGATGGTGGGCGATGATCGCCTCGCGCATAGTCGCGTTGGCGTGCAGCTCGTCGAGAAACAGTTCGGGATAACCGCCGGGTAGATAGAGGCTGTCGGCTTGCGGCAATACCGCATCGTGCAGCGGGGAGAAGAACACCAGCTCGGCACCCAGCCGACGCAACAAATCCAGATTGGCCGGATAGACAAAGGAGAAGGCCAGATCACGGGCCACGGCGATGGTCACGCCCTGCAAGGTCTGCGCTGGTGTCTCGGTTTGCGCGGCGGTAAACGCCACCGGCTGCGGCAGGTCACAGGCGGCACTACGGGCAATGGCCTCGGCCATCTGATCCAGCTTACTATCCAGCTCGGCGACCTCGGCCGCCTGCACCAACCCTAAGTGGCGGTGCGGCAGTTCGCAGAAGGCCTCGCGTGGCAGGGCGCCGAAGAAGGTCATCCCAGCCGGCAGGCTCTCGCGCACCATGTCCAGATGGTTGTCACTGGCGATGCGGTTGGCCATCACCC
Source organism: Proteobacteria bacterium UBA6915 (assembly GCA_002450975.1). Lineage (GTDB taxonomy): Bacteria > Pseudomonadota > Gammaproteobacteria > UBA6915 > UBA6915 > UBA6915. The sequence goes on along the minus strand of DKAX01000037.1, from coordinate 1,333 downwards.
CGGCAAAAGGGATATCGCGATAATGGGCCAGCCCATGGGCCAGCGCGCCAAAGGTCTGGCCCATGGCCTTGGCGTCGATCACCGCCAGCACCGGTATATTAAAGAGTCGCGCCAGATCGGCGCTGGAGGGGGTGCCGTCGTACAGCCCCATCACCCCTTCTATAAGAATAAGGTCCGCCTCGCGTGCCGCCTCGAATAACAACTGGCGGCAATGGGCCTCACCCGCCATCCACAGATCCAGCTGATACACTGGCGAGCCCGCCGCCTGCTGCAAAATCATCGGATCGAGAAAATCGGGCCCGGTCTTGAACACCCGCACCCGACGCCCCTGGCGCCGGTGATGGCGGGCCAGGGCGGCGGTCACCGTGGTCTTGCCCTGGCCCGAGGCCGGGGCGGAGATCAACAGCGCCGGGCAGTGCACGGTAGTCATGTCGAACTCCGGGCACGGCGCAACCGCCCTCTGGGCAGCTTGATCGTGACTCGAAATGGTTGCTGGAGCATGGCGTATCCGTCGGTGCACTGAGTCGTGAGGCGGATACAGAGAGGGGGAGGCCAGGCCTGATCCCGGAGTCGCCCGCCGCGACACAGTAGGTTAAGCCGAGGCCGGTCTCCGGGCTTATGAGGGGAAAAACTACTGCGCTTGCCATTACTGCGTTGCAAAAGCGCTCAAAATGCTCATTTACTCGATGTAAACTCCGCTTTTTCGCACTTTTGCGCCTTGTACTGGCTGCGCTCGTAACGTTTTTCGAGATTTGGCACCTTCCCATATTGCTACAGTGGTACACGCCAAACCCAACTCACTTACCGTTGCGGGGGCAGCGCCGGAATCGCTAACGCTCACCGGCTTCCCGTTTCATCCCATGCACAGCTAGGGACACCTCAGGCAGAATAGTCGGTATGGTAGGCCGTGGGGGCGGGGGAAGTCAATTTGGGAAGGCAGGGAAAAGATGGGGGTTTAGGGTGGCTCTCTCCCTTGCGGAGAGACGACTCCAGGGATGGAGTCGGTTGAACACGTCTGGAACAAGAGTTCCAGGGCGGGGGGTGAGGGAAAGATGTTTCGCTATCGCGAGGCTGAAATTTGAACGGCGTTCTCGGACGGGACCTGAGCGTTTTTCGCGAGGAAATGCTGAATGACGACTCCATGGATAGAGGACGAGTTTAGGGATAAACGAGGTAGAGCAGCGTCGGGAACGAGCTGCCGAGATAGTGCAATGCATGGAGCAATTGCCGAAACCCGCCGGGGTTCTACAGTGCAGGCCGAGCCACTTTCGTTTCGGTGTATAGACCGGACACATGGGTAACAAACGTGGAGAATGTAACAAATTCTGTGTAA
>DKAX01000129.1 GCA_002450975.1 Proteobacteria bacterium UBA6915 | reverse complement strand
TCCCCGCGTGTGTGGGGAATGCTCTTATCGCATGTTATTATGCCACCAACAGTTTTTCGGTGACAAATCTTCCACCGGGCAAACACCGATAAAGAAAGGGGTGTGCTACCCCCTTGCTTTGTTTTCCAAATTGTTAAAGAACAGGTTCTTCCGTTTTCGCTTCAACCGGCAAGAACGACACCAACCGTAGTCCATCCATCTCTACCGGTATACGTCGATTTTTTCCCAAGGTCTGGAAATCGAATCCGGACTCGGTGTTTGTTGCCCAGGCCATCACGATATTCCCCTCGCCAAGATCGGCCTCCATGTATTGCCAGATGGTTTCGCGCACACGCTTTGAAATATAACCAACATAAACCCCGGCGCGTATCTCCAGCAGCCAAACCGCTAACCGCCCGCGCAATCTCGGCGGTATAGCTTCTGTCACTACGACGGTCATGGCCATGCTTATCCTCCACTACGGTGACCAGCATCACCGATGGAGGCGGGATTGGGTATGGCGGGTGGCACAGCCTCTTGCGGCGCCTTTGGCGGCTCAATCTCACCGGCTGCCAATACCTCTTCGATTGCCGGTATGATTTTTTTCAGCAGATTGGATTCTCGAAAGATATCGCGACAGGCTTGTCTGACCGCTCTATCAGGCTTATTGGGTGAACTGGCCGCGATCTTGAAGGCCAATGGCACGACCGTTTCAAATTTAAACAGATCGGCTATGTCGTAGACAAACGATAAAGGTTTTCCGGTATGGATAAACCCAACCGCTGGCGCATAACCAGCCGCGAGAATGGCCGCTTCGGTTATGCCATACAGACAGGAGGTAGCGGCGCTGATGCATTGATTGGCGATATCGCCTTTTTCCCAATCCTTGGGATCGTAGCGCCTGCCGTGCCAGGCAACTCCGTGGCGTTGTGCCTGCAATTGATAGAGTTTTTTGACTCTCGCCCCCTCAATGCCTCGCAGTTGTTCGACGCTACGGCGCTGCGGGGCCTCTTCGCCAAAACGCACTTCGTACATTTTGCGCACGACCTTCAATCGCAGCTCATCATCCAGTGCCAGCTTGGCCTGGTAAAGCAGGCGATCAGCACGCGCCCCACCCGGTTGGCCACTGGCATACAAACGCACGCCGGCCTCCCCCACCCAAACCAACAAGGTTCCGACCTGCGCCGCCAGGCGCGTTGCAGCATGGGAGATTCGCGTCCCCGGTTCCAACATGATACAGGCCACCGATCCAACCGGGATGTGGGTACGCACACCGGTCTTGTCGATCACCACAAAGGCGCCATCCAGTACGTCAATTTGACCGTACTCTATAAAAATCATGGACACGCGGTCTTTCATTGGGATTGGCTTTAAGGGTAGATAACTCATGGCTCTACGATGTCAGCATCCATCTCTATACAGCACTTTTTGTATTTCTTACCGCTGCCGCAGGGGCAGGGGTCGTTACGGCCAATTTTGGGCCCAAGGCGAACTGTTTGTCGGGCCTTTTTCGCGTTCAACCGATTTTCCTCAAGGATCAACGCCAACCGATGAACCACCTTTACTCCGTCATGAATCGTTTCCAACAATTGCGGCAGACTGTTTTCCAATCGTTCGGGGTGTTCATTCTCGGCCAGCGCTACATCCCAATCTGCCAGCACAGCACACATACCTAACATAGCCAGATGATTCTCTTCCAACTCTCTAAACTTCTCATGGGAGAGAAAATCATACGCCTCGCGCCATGCAGACTCCGTCAACAGGTAACCTTGCAGGTAACCATCACACCAGCGTGCAAACTGGTGTGTGGGTCTTTTATCGGTCTGAAGTTGCGGATAACGACTCCGAAGATCAAACCTATCCAGAGCCAACTCTTCGCCTAAACTGTTTTCGAAAACGATTTTGGCTTGAGAGAGCTCTACATCATCAAACCAGGGGTCTTCATAACNNCAACAGCCCAACATCAATATCACTGATAGTTTCCGGGCTGGACAGCACCGCAGTCATCGCGCCATGAAACTGGTCCAGATCGAAGCAATCTGTATTGCGCTGCGGCGCCGAAAGATAATTCTGAAGGATAGTTTGTGCCTGCTGCTGATTCATGTCTTATCCTCCTGCATGCGTACCGCTACTATTGAAGCAATTTGATTTTCTTGACCCCGAGCGCATCGGCTTTTGTTTTCAGTTTTTTGTCGAATGTCGCGAACATGTATTCTTGAGAACACACCAAATGCAGAGCGTCCGCAAAGTCCATTCCGCCACGCAGGAGATTTCCGGCTAACACGATATGGTGCGCATCCTCAACAGTTACCTGACCCTGCCCCAGGAGTTTGTCAAATGCACCGGCTATGGCATCGGCGGCAAATCCATAGGCAAAACGCAGCACCCACTCGGTTTCCAGAATCACGGTTTTGGTAATGTAGACCTGCTCTTTTTTGAATAACTGCCTGGACTTCTCAGCTTGAGCCTTGTCATCTTCCGTTAAAAGCCGCACCAGGATATTGGTATCAATACTGATCATCCGACTCATCCCTGACCTGGTTGGCCCCCTGTTGAATAGCCCGCTCCATATCTTCCAAAGACTTAGCCGGCCCAGAATATTTCAGGCACCCCGCTAATTCGTCTAAGGTGGCGGGCGGGGCAGGTTTGGCAGGCTTAAGCAGAACCCCCTCTTCCGTATCAATGACAATAAGCTCTTGACCCGCCTCCCAATGATGCGCGTCCCGCGACGACTTAGGAATAATGACCTGCCCCTTGCTGGACAACCGAGTTTTATTCATGGCACCGACCCAAGGTAAGAAAAAAGTAAGACAAGCTTAGACCCTTCGCTAAGTTAACTCAAGTTGGCCCTAGACTTGCTATGCCACCCAATCCCCTCTAGAGCACTCCTAAGTTTTGCATTGCACTTATCACTTTTCGCGGCCTTTGCAATTTACAAAACACATCCCTTTGTTAACTCGTGGATATCGTTTAATAAATGCTATGAACTAAAAAATCTACATACGCCGCACCAGCAACAAACCACAACCGAAGGCCTTTGCCGGGCCGACTCCGTGCATCAAGGTCTGCGAAAACAACTCGCTATCGACCACGGTTAACACGCCGGAAAAATCCATCGAGCTGTAACGAATAGCGCCTTTATTACCCTGTTTGTATGCCTGATGTTGGTCATAGCGCTCGACAATGACCGATTCGGGATCAAATTCGAATCCGTACTTCTCTTTCCGGTTTTCCAACCATTGAATGCCGGCCTGTTGGATGACTGCGCCCATGGGTGGCCTGGATGCAGCCGACAAGGCGGCATAGTCCATTTCCTTTTTGGTATTCATGACCACATCATGCCGTTGTGGTTTCCCAACTGCATTCTTTCGTGTAATTACCGGGTTGACCCTCAGGCTAAAGGCCAACTGATCACCTGCGATGATTTTCGGCTGATAGGGTCTGGTTTCCACCAACCATTCACTGGATGGTTGCGGCTGCCTGCTTGACACCATATAGTAAACACGCGTCAGATGGCGCACTTCACCTCTGTAGATAAAATCGCGACTGGCATCCGGACTCTCTGGAAACAGGCCCCACAGGCATTGGTGCTCGTAATAGGCATTTTGCGAAATATTTTGTAACAGCTTTCTCCCCCGGACGTTATCCGCGCCGAGCGTGACGCGACTAAAATACATGGTCATTGCATTCCCTCCTCATTAAGCAACAGGCACTGTTCTTTGCGATTGACAAACTGCCAGCGTTTACGACTGCTCAGGTGGTCACGCCGCTCCTGTATCATGTGAACACCTGTTTGCTTCAAGCCTGTCTCCGCCAGGCTCATGCCTTCCCAATAGAATGCCTGTATTTTTTCGGCGTTCGTGGTAGACAAACTGTCGAAATCGCACACCGCATTAGCCACTGGATATTGCTCAAATGCCCCTGCCAGATTTTCCGCTTCCACCAGAAACGGTTGCAGCGGAAACGCCGGTGGACAGGACTTTCGCCCTAAATAGAGTGCAAAGCGGGGATTCAGCAGCGCTTGCGCGATATCTTTCAGCGGGTATGGCGCGTTGTTTTCCGTTAATATGACGGTGTAATGTGCGTCCACTCGGTAATCCCTCTGGGAAAGAATCGTGTTTTTGACATGACGCGGCATATTCATTTCATCCCTGCGGGTAAAATATCGTCTGCCGCGTTGTGGTGGCGGCACCTGTACCGTGTGATAATCCCTCAATAGCGATCCCTCCGAATCCACACGTATCGCCAGCGCATAGCCATTAAACAATTCCAGTTGCCTGGCCTCTTCATCGCGTCGAATACCCAGGGCAGCGGCCACCAGACCTAACACCGCCGATTTACTGGGATAACTATGGCTGGGCCGTTGTTCGCCCACAGCCATATCCCCCCACGAGGCCATAGGCCCATATAATCGGAACATGAGAAACGTAGTCATAATGTTACTCCACGGCTGTGGCTATAACATTTCTCAAACTGCCGGTGCCTGTGAGCGCGTTCATGATTTCACAGGCATCTGCGCAAGCGCCATAGACGGCATCCATCTTGGCTCGGGTGTCTTCGAACTGAGCAATGGCATCGCTAAGCATATTGGTCCCGGTAATTGGCTGTAAAAACGCGACTGATAGTGAACGCGGTTGCTGGCTACCGGTTTCACACAGGACATACGACGCCCTGGCACGCGAAGCAAAACTGTTTTGTTTGCCGGTAGGTGCTACGGTGGCAGCAGCCTCGATTAACGCCTGTATAGTTTTTTGTACTAACTCCGGCTCTTGCAGAGTTTCCGTCAGCAAGGCTTTGTCGATGCAGATATATTGGTAGAACAGGGCAGAGGCAAACTCGGTTTCCCCTAGGTGGCCCGCGCCAGTATCGTCTGATTCCTTGTTTAAGTCATCGACAGCGGTAAAAAAATCATCCTCCACTGCCACCTTGTGCACGCTAATAGCGTGGGCAACCTGTGCCGCCGCTTCTGTATTAAATTCAGGACTCGAGGCCAGCATCCGACCAAACAAGGCGATATCTGCCGCCGTATGCTTGGCACGCAGCAGTTTTAACTCTTCCTCCTGCGGGCCATCGCCACGTGCAGCCAGTGTGTCGACCAACGCAGCGATTGCGGCCTCTTCTTCGGGGCCAAAGTGGGCCAGTTGCTCGATCTCCAAGGGTTTGTTGATTAAATCTGCCCGCAGTTGTTCTGTCAGCGCCGGATCTTTCAGCTTTTCTTCATCGCCCTTGCTCAAGGTTTTCGTTTTACCAAAAACCCCGGCAATCGCCTTGGCCCACTCCAAGGCTTTTTTTTCAGCAACGTCTTTTTGCCGAAGGCTATTATAAATCTTCACCCCCATGGACTTGGTGCGTGTACCCACATGCCCCTTCAAGGCGTTTTCAAAGACTTCCGACGTACGCCAGGCGCGTTTCAGACTTTGAGACGACACGCGCAGGCGCGGCGCACCTCCCATAACAGCTGTCTTTGGTCGCCCCAAATCATCACGATTCAGATTAGCTGGCGGATAGGAAGTCAGTAAATGCAGTTGAACAAAGCGTCCCATGTGTTTTCTCCTTAACAATGTTTTGATTGACTGTTTATAAATTAAAACCACCAACAACTAAGCCGATTTTCTCTTTGGGACGCTCGGAAAATAGGCATAGGCCCAACGTTTTTTCACGTTATCGCCCCAGAAATACACTGAATTCGCCAAACCATACAGATTGGCGGCCCCCTTCAGCATGCGTATCACGCGTATCATCTTTGGGTACAGATCAGCCGACTCTTCCTGCAACAACCGGCGGAAGCGTAGTTCGCTTATCAGCGGCCTGTCACCGCTGACCGGCGACGCCATTTGTGCAACAAAGGCTTCTACCGGATGGTCATTTTTCGCTAACACCGTTGACTGTACGTCAAAATGCAGGTGAGAAAGCAACCCCACCACTGACGCCATACGATCCTCACGGATCAACAGCTCCCCCTTCAACGTTAACAGCTTACGTTGAAAGAGACGCTGAAAGGTCGCCGTCATCATGACCTCGTCGACGTCACCGCAGCGCCGCAATTCCGCTCGCGCCGCAGCGTCGTCCTTGAGCTCCAACCACCAATTAGCCAGCGCCTGCCCCAGTTTCGTATCGTAATTAAATTCCACACTCATGCCGCAACCTCCTTTCCGCTCTCTATGCCCAATGTTTGTAAAAGCTTTTTCCCGTAAATCATATTTCTTAGCTTGCGATATGCCTCGGCTATGCGCCGTGGATCGGCAACGGTGACATCACCGCGTGACGCCCAGTGATCAAACAACTTCAAGGCATGATGCGCCAACCGGCCGTGCCAACGCTGTAACGCCTCACGACCATCGCCTTCCTTCAACTGATTTTTCAGCGCATTCAATTCGCTGAAAAAAACTGCCTCCGTCTGCTGAAAAAAGGCATCCTTGATAAATGCAGTCTCACCTCTAACCTCGGCACCGGGAGAAAACCAGGCGTCTTTGACGCAGCCTTGAACAAACCCGGCGACCTGGGTCGACAAACTGATCATCTGAGCAGCGCGCCCGAAGAAGATTTTGCGTACAACATCGTTTTCCAGCATATATAGTGGATAAAATTTCTCATGCCATCCGCGCGCCTTCATATTGTCCATGTCATAGCCAAAGGCCCATAAACGCAGTTGTTCATGCTCTAGCTTTCTGTTTTGGTATTCACGCACTACGCGCGCTGGCAAGCAGCGATCATCTCCCTGAGTCCAGGCCAACCAATGTCGATAAACAAGCCCATCCGGTTGGGCATGAATAGGCAGCATCTCGCCGGATTTTTTGTCCTGATAGTGAGGGCTTAATGGATGTTGCCAGGCACCGTTATAGTTGGTGCCATAGTTGCGGGTGGTATAGCTTGTCACTAGGCTCTGACTCTGTGCACCACACAGATCGCATTGCCCCGGTTTTTCGCTTTGCCATTCAAGCCGAATGCGTCTTGGCATGGCCCAATACATTTGCAACGGATGCGCATCTTCCGGCGTGGTGGCAACGCCCGTCTTGGCCTCACTGGTGCGCGTGGCGACCAGCCACGGAAAGATATTGGCGTCAGCGCTCAACGCGGAATTACCGCTTACCCCGTTCATTGCCTTTTGATCCAGGACATTCAACCACAATTGGGTCCACAAGGTATCCGGTAATGGGTCTTCGCCTGCACCGATATCGGCAACCACCAGCGTCGTCAACGGTCCACCACCACGCAGCGAGGTGCGGTGGCCAACCCCACCACTCGGGGCATTGGTCTGCAAGGTGAAAAGCGCCGTTGCCGCACAGCACTGGCACAGCCCATTATGGTTGCCGTCCTTAATGAAATGATCGAGAAACAATGTGCTAGTACGATTGCCCGGCGCCTCGATCAAGAGGCCGCTAATAGGCTTCTCCTCACCCTCAAAGGCCTCGATATCCTGCATAAAACGCGGGCCATCGCCATCCAACTCAAAGGCGGCTTCATATTGAGAAAAATGGGACTTCAGGGTATCAGGGGAAGGCGGGGAATCAAGCCATGCCTCCCATTGCTGACCATCTTTGGGCGGTGCAGCCGTCTGTAATAAACCGATGAGAAATTGCGCCAATGCCCCGTCGTAATCGTGCCTGGGCGCCGCCAGCCTGATGATGGGATTTTCGCTCTCTGTTATCTGCCAGGGTGCAATAGACTCCGTAGCACCGTTGGCCCTCTGGACGGGTATCCAGGGTTGGTTCAAAAGATTCACAATAACTCCTCCTAAGTTTTTAATCTTTCACAATATCTTACACGCTAAACATTTACCTCTGTTCGCATTCTTAACTTGACGACTCAACGGACTCAATTAGCCCTTGTTTAGATTCGTAATGAAGCCGTGTTGTATGGCCCGATTTATTTTTCACAACCCCATACCATACTCCTTCCCCTATCGACAGCAAAGGCAGAAGAATACCCCAGCGCCCCTTCCCTGGCAGCGTCTCCTTAACTCGGGCTAGCTCCTCGGCGGGAATTTCCGGATAATCTCCTTCTGAAAAAGCCAAATCTTTCATTAGCGAAACCGCACTCCTTGCCCAAACAAAATCCCCTTCCGTGATCCACGGTTGCAGGCGACCCTCCTGCCAGCGCGCCAGATAGACAGTAACACTCTCTTTTTCTACGTAACGGGTTGGGGTACTGTCCGCCTCCCACCAATTGCCAGCCCTTTGGTAGCCCTCAGCTAACTTCAATGCATTCGACTTGGCATGACTGGCAATGGCAGAGTGGTCACCGGCCTCTCGTTGTGCCGATAAAAGCAATCCATCCGGCAGTTCATTGGTAACCTGATCAGCATAGACAGCCTCTACCAGAGAGCGTGCGTCTTCCGGCATGCGGAATTGACCGGTTGCGCGCATCCGCCTTTGCGTCAACCACAACCGGTGTGCCTGGTAAATGGCGGCGGTACCCGGAATTGATGACTTTAACCAATCGGCTGATGGCTTATCGCTCCACTGTGGAGCATAGACATAGAGAATCGCGCCGCCTCTTTGATCCTCACCCTTGATGCGATTACCGTTTGCGTCACGCACATGTCGTTGCAGCCGGCCAGCTCTTTGAATCAACAGATCAATCGGTGCCAGATCAGACACCATAACGTCAAAACATAGGTCTAGTGATTGTTCTGTTACCTGGCTGCTGACTAATACCTGCCCGCGTCTAGTATCAACGTTGCTATCCGGACCGAACCTATCCAACACCGCGTTTTCGATATCCAGCCTGTCCTGAAGCGCATAGCGAGCATGGAACAGCCCGAGTTTGTCCGCTGGGATGTTAGTAATCAACGCATTGTAGGCGTTGCGGGTGTCTTTGACTGTATTGCGTATCCAGCAGGCGCAACGACCAAGGTCGACAGTCTCTTTAAGCAGTCTCAATACCTCTTGTTCACTATGAAGAAATTCTACCGTCACCGAACGCGCTACGCTTTTCCGGGTCTCCACGACTTGCTCGTGGAGCTCTTGCAAATCCAAGCGCGTCAATAACGGATAATCCCGGTTACCTGTCCTGACGAGTTCAGGAGCAACCCTCCCCAAACCTTTTGCAAAAGCGTTTACAAATCCCTGTCTTTGCGTCTTCGCTAAGGTTGCAGATAACAATATTGCGCTGCCCCCGGTATAGGCCTGTGCCTTTAACAGGTCACATATCAACGCGTTTTGGTAACTATCCGCACTATGAACTTCATCGATGACCAACACCTTACCCAACAGGCCCAGCAGGCGAAGAGACTGGTGCCTGGAGGGCAATACACCTAATACCGCTTGATCGACCGTGCCCACACCGATATCTGCCAACAAGGCCTTTTTGCGGCTATCAGCCAACCAAGCGCTGCAATAAGCACCTGCCGGAACAGAACCGTCTTTATAGTCCTGCGAATCAGCACCCTCGCGAACCTGCATGGACTTACGGAACTCTTCAGACAGCTCCCTTGCACTATGCGCCAAAACACATGACGGGTTACTTTTTGGACTAAACAACCTGCGGTAGACCTTGCTCATGCGACGATACATGCCGTTAGAAGTCGCCATTGTAGGTAACCCAAAATAGACGCCATCCGCCAAACCGCGAGACATCAGCAGGGAAACCAACACGACAGCGGCCTCGGTTTTTCCCGAGCCGGTCACGTCCTCTAGAATAAACAACTGGGGACCACTGCCAATCTGTTGCTCCGTCGAAACTCGCTGCAAAGGTGTAACATCACTTACCTGTAGATTTTTCCCTGCAAACAAATCCATGATGGTGAAATGCGTATTGACTTCAGCCGGAACAATTCCACTCGCAGACACCACACCGTCGGCCCACGCAACTGCGTCATCCCAGTACTTGGCCAAAGGCATTACCTGACCACAAAACTCCTCCGCCTTGCGACTGGACCCCAACCAATCACACAACACGATAAAACCTGCTATCCACCACGAGGAGATCTTCGCCTTGTCCACATCGACCTCAGGAAACGCCTGGTCTTCCACACCAAACAGGCTAAAAATCTCCCGCACGAACTCTTTCGCAGCATCGACATCGCACTCTTTGTGCATAAAGTCCTGTATACGAATATTTTGCTCTTCGTGAGGCACGCCATGATGCCCGGTGGCGGCACACATCCACGCGTCCAATGCAGCCACATCGGGAGTGGCCGTTCTGGTCTGCTTTTTAGCCAGAATCCCCAGCTCTCGAAAATAAGGCAAAATCTCCTCTCGCCAGAAGAAATATCCCAAGGTGTCATGCCTGACACCGGAATTTGAAATCTTTTCCCGATTTTGTAGCCTCTGCAAAATATCAGGCCGCAACTGTTGAAAGGCATCCAGGAACTTTCCGAGATCGTGCAGCGCCAACAACACCAACAACCACTGAACCAGGACCTCCTCATCCATGCCAGTGAGTTGCGCCATGCGCCGTTTTAACGCGGGTATCTTTTTCAGAACAGCAAACCCGACCGCCGCCACATCCAGGCAGTGGTAAGGTAACAAATGAAACCGGTCGCCCTGATGTTCCGCTTTTCCCCAATAGTGAAAGCAACTACTCATCATTCTCTTTACTCACCTCAAAATACATCCCCTCATCCAGCAACCCCCTGCGCAGTTCAGGATCGCGCCTCACCTGTTGCAGGATGATATCGACCAGTGATGAGCGCATTAGTCCGTTGAGATATTGCTCTAGCCACTGGATGTCATGAGGGTAGAAGTCGGGAGCATTGGATTTGGTGTATCGTCTACAGTGTTCAATCCACGCTTGCACCACTGCCACCAGGTGTTTACAAAAGAATTCCCGCTGCCCCACTGGGCAGGAGCAGCGATATCCGATGACGCCGTCGCTGTACCAAAGGTCTACCTGATATTCCTGACTGCCCTGCACGATGGCGTGCAAGCTGTTTTTTTGTCGGGCCAGTTGTTTTACCCTGCCGTCTTGGTAGTAGAGATTGCCTTTTTGCCAGGTGCGTTGTTCGGCGTGTTGCGCCAGAAAGGCGCTGTTCAATTCACCTTCGAACACGGGATCATCGATTTCTAAAACTGTCATACTCTCTCCGCTGCTATACCGTTAGGCACAGGATTGCCACCACCCTAGTCAATTTTGTGGTCAGTTCTCAATTACAGTCGCCGCTCTGTGTCATACCACCAAGCCTATCGAGCACTCCACACGCTGCCACGGATCGCTGTTCTTACTCAGGCGGGTGATGTTGGCTTCCAGTCTTTTGCCGCGATCCAGCATTTGGGCTATGACGACGTTTTCGCGCCTGGGAATGTAGCCTATTTTCTGGTCGCGCCAGTGGAGTGCGACGGCGTACCGATCGTGGTGGTTGTAGGGTTCGCGTACGAGCGTCAGTTGGTCGCCAGGGCGCAGGTGGGGCCAGAGCGCTTCGGCGTTGTGGTATTGAATGCCGGCGACCGTTGAGTGTTGCAGCAGGATGCGCTGCGGTGTTGCCGGGGGTTGTGGTTTGGTCAGGGCAAGCAAGGGCCATGCGGCGCTGCCGGCCAGGATCAGTTTGAAAAAGTCTCTGCGTGTGTGCATGGTTGTGCTCCTTTGTTTGCTGTTTTAGGGACTTTGGGCCATAGCCCGGCCCTCGTTAGCCCTACCCTTGTTAGCCCGGCCCTCACCCCGCCCCTCGGCCAATGCTCCTGCAAAGCTCTACCTCCTCCATCCATGGAGTCGTCTCCCTGCGAGGGGGAGGGTGTAAATCTGGAGCCGGCCTCCTGCGAGCAAAATGGGGAAACCTTTTGACCCTCACCCCGGCCCTCGTTACCCCTACCCTCACCCCGTCCCTCGGCAATTGCTCCAAGCTTTGCTCTAGCTCCTCCATCTTTGTAGTCGTCTCCCTGCGAGGGAGAGGGGGAAAAGCTGGGGTCGTCGGCTCGGGCCCCAGCTTCACTTGGCTTTGATTCAGACTTTGGCTCTCTCTGGTCTCGGGTGATGGTTTCTGTTTTCCCTTTATACGACGCTCACTGGCTCAAACGGTGATACTGTTTGGCTGGTCGTTGTTGCTTTTTTGGTATTGCCCCAGTGTCGCCATCAACATTTGCCGTAATTGGTCTTTCAATTCGGGCGGGGAGATCAGCTCGACCTCGGGACCGTGTTTGAGGATATCCATAAGCAGCTCGCGTGGGTCGCTGTAGGGGATGGTCAGTTGGTATCTGCCATCAGCCAGATATTCGCCTTTTTGTTGGGTATGCCAGTGTTCATTGGCGACGTAGCGTGCCCTTGCGGGGGTAAAGCGCAACACCGCCCGGTGTTCGGGTTCGCCGGCGAAGATGCCGTAGGAGGAGGCGAAGTGGTTTTTCAGGGTGGAATCATCGAAGGCGCGGTATTCGCCGTCGGTAAGGCTAGCCTGACGGATGCCGTCCAGGCTGAAGTTACGCAGTCCATTGCGCAGATGGCACCAAGCGTCTAAGTACCAGTTGTCGCGGTAATAGACCAGGCGTTGTGGACTGACGCGCCTCTCGGTCAGGTCGTCGCGGGACTTGTTATAGAAGTGAATATCCAGGCATTTACATTCCGCTGTGGCCGCGACGCAGCGACGGAAGATGTCATCATCGACACGTCTGCGGTTGATGGGTACCAGGCGCACGCGCTTGCCGATACCTTGTTGTTCACCGGTCTTTTCCAACAGTTTGTCGATAACTTGCTGCAGGGGGGCCAGTTCCTGTTCCAGCAGACCGGGTTGCGACTGTTGCAACAGTTGTTTCAGCGTGGTGAGGGCGAGCAGTTCAACGGCGCTAAACCACAGGCCGGGCAGATGAAAGTTGTGGGGGTCACTGGTGTCGTAGTGGTAACCGTTGGCTTTGCGGCTGTAGACGATAGGTGCCTGCAAGGTATCGCGCATATATTGCAGCAGGCGTTTAAAGGTCGCCGATGAAATCTCCAGCTTGTGTATTAAACGTTCTGCGCTGACCGGATGACGATGCGACGTCAGCTCGCGGTGCAATTTGATGACCTGTACCCACCTGTCCATAGTCATTCCTTGGTAAGGAACCAGTGGAAAGTCTAAGCGATCAAAACAACAATGCCTATCAAGAGAAATATTTTAAAAGAATTTAATGTGCTCAATTGCGGGAAAAACCGGATTCAATGGACCGCCTGTAATTGACAACTATCGATTATCATGCCATCGAAAACCCGAGGGGCACTTCACCCTGCCACTGCTGACAGTGTACATCGGTGACACTAGCATGCGCCGGACCCTGCCGTAACCAGGTGCACAGTTGTTCCACCTTGTCTGTTTCACCGCACACAACCACCTCGACCGTACCGTCGGGCAGGTTGCGCGCCCAGCCACTCAGGCCCAGGCGTTGCGCCTGTTGTTGAGTGGAGGCGCGGTAGAATACCCCTTGCACACGACCGCTGACGATGCAACGGCGGCAGCTGTTCACGGCAGTTTGATGGTGGCAGGTTGGCCTACGCGGTAGTCACTGTCTTCAGTAGAAAAGATAACTGTTATACCGTAGAGACCTTTGCTATCCGGCTCGAGGGCCAGGCGACTGATGGTCGCATCATGATTCTTGCCATCGACGCGCACATTTACCGCCTGTCCGTTACTGAGTTTTTTGATCTGTTGCAAAGAGGTTCCGCCATGGGCGGCCATGCGCCCGCGCTCCACAAACAAGGCCATGGGTACGGCTTGTTGTCGGGTGATGATGGTCTGACCTACGTCGACATGACGTTCGATGACGATACCGTCAAACGGTGCATGTACCACGCTGTAGTCCAGTTCGTATTGCGCCTGCGCCAGGCCCGCCTTAGCGGCCTCGAATTGTGCCTCACTGTTGGTGGCGGCGATCTTGGCCAGCTCCAGATCGTGTTCGGCGATCAAGGTTCGATCGAACATGTCCG
>DKAX01000237.1 GCA_002450975.1 Proteobacteria bacterium UBA6915 | reverse complement strand
AACGCCGCTGTTATTGGTGCCGGTGGTGCCATATTTTACGCCGTCAATAAATACAGATGCGCCGACTATAGGGCCGCCAGTTCCATCTCGCGCCATGATGGCGACTTCAGACAGCAAATGACCACTACTGATTGCCGGGCTTACATTGATGACGCAGATGGCCGGGTGGATCAACCCAGCCGTGTCAGACAAATTGAACTGAAAGTCGCCGTTGCAATTGGCGAAGGGACCCGGTGGTGGCGATATTTGTATTTGCGGACCTGTGGAAAAAAAATCCAGGGAAAGCGCCATGGGCTGGCCCAATGAGGCATTAACAACAAACCGGGCACTTAAGGTATTACTGGCACCTGAATTGGGACTACCGGGCGGGGGTAAGCTCATGCGTGCCTTGCCCTGTTGAATCGCTCCTGTGTGATCCGTCACTGTATATTGCACCTCCGGCAGATTTACCGGATCGAATACAAACAGCTGGTTGAAAGCGCCGTCGGTGACTATGGAAACGGTTCCTTGACCAGTTGCTACATCGAAACTGGTGGCGACTAGGGTGTTGAGTGGCACGATATCCATTTTAATAATGTCACCGCCCATGATAGTGACATTGGCTTCAGAGGCGCGTGACTGACCAACCTGGGCAGTACCGTCATAGAGTTTCAGCTGAATGGTATGTTGGCCTAAGGCCAGTGACACGAATGCCTCCGTACTGCCGCTTGTCTTATTGATAAGCAATACCTGTTCGGCGGTGTCATCAATTATTACTCCGAGCGCAGGGTTACTGAGAGATGCAAGCTCGCTGGCTGTGAACTGAAAGCTTAAATCCACAATAGGGTTAACCGCTACATTTACCTGTGTGGGATTGATCTGAGGGTGTAGTGTGATATTCAATCCGTTAATTCCATCAACTATGACTATACCATTGAGTTGTGCCATAAAGGCGAAATTGCTGCCGTTGATGGAAGCTGTGGCCTGAACCTGGATATTGTAGGTGCCAGGTGCGATGCTGACGGTTGGTGCGTCCAGAACCTCCAGGGTATCTACATTTAAACCCATATTGAGCGGGAAACTGGCCGTAACCGCGCCACCACCCATTCCACCGCCAGTGTTTCCCGACATGAATGTCAGAGTGCCGGTGAGTTGTACAATAGTTGCTGTGCCGTTACCAGTCGCTAAAGCGTTAAGACTGGCCGATTCCAGTTTTAGCTGATTTTCAATGGCGCTGGTTTGGAAATGTAGTTGAACCTCAGTTCCCAATGGATTGCTTATATCGCAGGCTGTGAGTGATATAAGTGCAAGAATTGCGAGAACTGCCGGAAAACAACAGCGTAATGATCGCATGATGACCCCCTCCATATGTTGGTATTAGAAAGCGATTTACTGTTGAAATTGTTGTAATAAGTGTCTGTCGTCTTCACGTAACGACAGACAACAAGGCTAAGGGTTTGGAAAGTGTTTGGCAATTGATATTTGGCCTATATGCGATATTACCCTACGAGTTTTACCTTGTAGAAATGTGACGGGAAATTTGTATGGGTTATAGGAGAAATATCGCGTCAATCACTCGGCGATGCATATGGCGAGTGTAACGGCGACGAAAGGGCGCGAAGTGTAGTTGCTATTGTTTATTCAACCGAATTGTTTAGTTAAGTCTGCCCTTTATCGCCAATTCAAATTCGTCAAGGTAGTCGCGACAACGATCGAATGTGCAGCGATCCAGTTCGGCGCTAACGTGGAGTCTCGGGTGACACGCGTTTTACTAAACTATTTGAGATACCATGGGTCGATTTTGAGTATGATCTTGTTCAGAAAAATTTTTATTTAATGGCTGCGATATTAAACATATTAGCTTCGATAGCGCAGTATATAGTCACGTTGTAACCGACTAGCGAGCGCTGTTCAATTTGGATATAGACGAAGACCACCCTTTGGGTGGAAACATTACACTAGCTTTGCCATTGGGGATTACACAAAGAGCCCCTCGTGTTGTGCGAGGGGCTAACTAGGGTTGCGTGGTGTCAAGCGGCGACCAAATCATCCATAACTAAAGAAGTCTGCTCACTGCCATAGATATCCTGAAACAAACGCAACAGGCGTGAAGAGTTGTATATCATCTTTTGCTGCCAGGTGAAGCCGCTGATCAAACGGCCGGTGACTTCGTCGTGAAAACCCATTTCGGGGTCGGCATCCATCAATGCCCGATAGTCGAGCAGGATTTCGCTGCCTTCCGGGATATCTTCCAGCGCAAAAACGAAGCCCAAATGCCATAAACAATTGGGCTCGAACGAGTGATTTATGTAGTAGCAATCGCTCAATTCGGGATCGGCCGTATAACAATCTTCATACCAACGAATTGAGGTCTTAAATAGTGGCGATTCGGGTGGTAGTGCCAGGAGTTGTTCGCGTGAATAGACGGTTTGGATATTGATGGGATAGGTAATGATGCTGCCCTTAGGGATAGAGTCTTGGGTAAAAAGTCCTTTGCCAGCATTGGGTATGGTTGAGCTGTCTACACAACATCGGAATCGAAGCACGATACGTCTCCAAAAATAGGGGTGGCAAACAAACAAGCCTTGTTATATTCATCCCGTGCAAACGGGCTACGGGGCGAACGGGAAAAAGCCTATCATGCCCTATGGCTGGTTAGAATATGGTTGGCAAAAAATATCTTTATTTATAATACTATTTCCCAGTTCATCACTGTGGATTGTCCGCACAAACTTGGAAGGGATGGATCAGTTATTACTCTGTGCCCATCGGCCAATGGACTCAATCAGCGCCGTGGTGGGACTTGGCGTTTGAGACCCGTGGGGAAACAGGCGCTCACCGAAAAGGGAGAATAGTTGCACTGTGATTGCGGCTTTTTGTACGGGATTAACCGTGTTGAATCCGCCGGGATAGATCTTGCTGTTTTGGGTCAAAAACTGTGCCGTTGCTTTGACTTGTTGGTGGCGTAATCGGTCTAATTGCGACACATAGGTAAACCGCCAGAGCCTTGCCCGCGCCACTATGTCTCTTAACCGGGGTTCCTCGCTGGAAATGCCGGTGGCGGTGAAGATACGGCAGTCGAAACGGCGGCAGGTGTTTGGGCGATGGGGGTAGATGGTACAGCCCTGTTCGCGCAGCAAGGGGCAGCGCCCCTGCTGGTCATAGCCCAGGAGGCTATGGCCTTTGGCCAGTCCGGGTGCGGGGAAGAGTAAGGCCTTGGGAATTTGGCGAAGTGTCTGCTGCTCTTGCGGGTGGATATGAATAAAAAACGAGGCGCGGCAACAGGCGTTACACTCTCCACAGTCAACCTCAATGCCGGGGGCGGTATCGTCAAGCTGCTGAATCTGGAGCAGCCATTGTCCGAAATCACCCGCTGGCAAAGTTTCGGTATTTGCGGATTTGTTTGTACTCGGCATCAATAGGGGCTGCCATCCTTGTGTTGGAACTGCCATTGCCCATGCGCGTGCACGGCGACCAGATCATCGTCAGGATAGGTGGCCTGATCGCCTGGCGTGCGGTCGCCGATTTCCAGATAGACAACATCTTCTGTGGTTTCATTTTCCAGATTGCAGGCGATGCCGCTGCCGGCAGGAACGCCGGCACACATGCCTGGTGACAGGCGTATCGATCCCGTATCGGTGTGCAGGGTTGGGTGGCCTTGCAGGATATAAATGAATTCGTCCTGGCGCGCATGGGAATGGCGCAGGGCGGAGATGGCCTTGGGTGCAAGACGGGTCTGATTGATACCGAAATTTTTCAATCCGAAGAAATCACCCAAGGCACGCTTTTCCCGGCCGACCATGCGTGCAGCAAAGGGTTGCGGATAGATTGTTGTAGAACGCGCCGGTACCTCATCGGCTGCAACTGCGCGCGTGGTATCAGTATTCGCCATAGGCGGGATCTCCCTGTCACGATAGATAACCCATTGTATCGTCTCGACAGGAAAAGCCAACACCAGGGCCTGTTCACACTTATTCTACAGCCGCGACGGCGGCCATTTTTACACAGGGCTAGGCGCGTCGAACGCGGTGTACCTGACGTATATAAGTCAGAAGTAACAATGCCCTGGGTAAAAATGGCCCCGCCCCTTCGGGTTGTGTCCCAAAAGTGGCTGTACATCGATTCTCGTCACTCATTTGGAATAACCAAACTTCTCTCCTCGTGCTTCGTTCAGCCACTTTTGGGACACAAGGCGGCTGTAGAATAAGTGTGAACAGGCCCTAGTACCAGGCCAGGCTGCCTGTACGTTTTACAACACGCAGGCTACGACTGAAAAGCAGCAAGCCCAACAGACAATAGAACAGACTATTGAGTGCGGCATGCAGCCAGAGCGTATGATCGATGTGCATGTTTTGCGTCACAACCTCACGCATCAAAGCCACGCTGGGTGACAAGGGCAACAGCGAGCCGAGGATTCCCCATTGGTTTTGCCACTCCTCGAAGGGCGTCATGATGATAAACAGCAGCAGAAAGGGTGTGGCGCCCAGCAACTGGGTAACCTGTTTGGTCCGCAGGGCGATGGCACCCAGGATGAAGGCGATGCCGAATTGTCCGATCATTAGAAAGATCAGCGGTGGTACAAGTCGCACATCGAGGTGCAGCCAACGGCCGGTCAGGCCCATAATGGTAAAGAGTATAACCGCCGTGACGATCAGGTTCAGCACCGTGTCGGCGATGGCGCGCAGGGTGAAGAGCCGAATCGGGCCTGATGCACTGAGGAACAGCTGTTCCAGGGCGCCGACCTGGGCCTCCCGCTGCATCTCCTGGGCGATGCTCCCCTGGCCGTTGATGATCATGGTCCAGACGATATAGCCGATGATGATCTGATCCAGACGTTGGCCAAACTGGAAATCGGGACCGGCCATGAATTGGGTACCCAGAAACAGACCATAAAAGACCGCTACCAGGATTACAATGGCGACCAGGGCCTCGCTGGGGTAGCGCAGAAACTCCTTCCAAAGACGGATCAGCTCGGCATTAAACTGCTGCATGGTTCGTTCTCCTTCGTTGGATAATCTTTAAAAATGCGCTGCTGAGATTGGCGTCGGTGCGTTCGATGCGGGTCAGGGGGGAGGGACGCAGCAGGTCCAGGGCTGCATAAAGACTGTCTGTTTCACCGTGAATGGT
>DKAX01000029.1 GCA_002450975.1 Proteobacteria bacterium UBA6915 | reverse complement strand
AATTACCGCCTGTTGCCTTGTAATTGGAAACAATACTTGCAGCCTGCTCTTCTGTGAACCCCTCTGCAAGAAGATCATCATGCAGCCGCTTCATAACCTTTGCGATATTTTTGAACATGGTCCCATCTTCAAGCATTAATTCCATCACCATGTTTGCGCTTTCAAGCATTTCTTTAATTTGATCCTTCATGTCATTCTCCTTTGAGTTTGCGCCGAACCAGTCAATTCAATTGACCAGAACGGGCGCCCGTTATTTGCTGCCAGTCTTATGGCTGGCAATTGATCTCAATCGTTGTGGTTACTTACTACCGCCGTGCAGTTTGCGATACATTTCAAACCAAGAAAAAGGCCAACCAGG
This sequence comes from Proteobacteria bacterium UBA6915, assembly GCA_002450975.1. Classification (GTDB taxonomy): domain Bacteria; phylum Pseudomonadota; class Gammaproteobacteria; order UBA6915; family UBA6915; genus UBA6915. Next base: position 37,146 of record DKAX01000029.1, on the reverse strand, counting down.
TACGCGTCGCTTGCCATCCTCCCAGTTTTGCCACGTCCGGTATGGTGTTTCCGTCAATCTTGCCGCCTCTGCCATCAGGAGGCCCGTAGCTTCACGGGCCTCCTTTAATTCTTTCGGTGACCTACTCATGCCAAATCCAGTTCTGCGAGTCTGTATGATGTGCAATCACCATCAAGATATACTATCGCTGTCGGGTCGTTTGATTCGTCGACTGATTTAGTGTAGCCTTTTTCTTCTGTTGTCATATCGCGGATATAAATCGCCTTTACCTTCCTTACATCAGGGCCATCTTCCATCATCCCGTCAAGAAAAGCAGGAACTTCTACAGGGTTTTTTACTTGGTCAGCTACTTTCATGGTCTTTCTCCTGGTTTCGGTTGGGTTTATTCCCTCCCTTTAAGACCATAGTACACCCGTTGGGTATCTGTTGCAAGTAAATAATGCACCTATTGAGTATTTTTTTATTTCTGTGGGGCGTATCCACAACAAATTTATCAAGCTGACCGGGTCGAGCTATGCGCTGCCGCCCATCGTCGGTGGCCGGTCAGCTTATAATGGCGTTATGCGTACTCGGCATCTAACATCTCTTTTACTTGCTGAGAGATGTCCGTATATGTTTCAACCTCATCCTCGGTTAAAAAACCTTTGTCTGTCGGCTCTGCGTAATCGCCTTGCACAACAATTCTGTCACCTGCCCACCTCCCTACAAACTCATGTTTCAAAGCATCGCCGCCGCCTCTCCCGTTGCTATTTGCAAGCAACAACCACAATCCGGTCGCTGTTGACTTACCCCACCCGCATTGTTCCATCAACTTCAATCCATTATCAATCCGGTGTCCATGCACATATTCCTTTTTGTCTACGTTGTACAGCTTGTGGTATTGTCCCATTTCCACTCCTCCAAAAAAGTTAAAATCGCATAACCAGCGCATTAAGTCGGATTGCCGAAACTGCCCGGCAACCGCTTATGCTGGTCGTTATACCTACAACCTATTTCTTTCGTGGTGGCGGTGGTGGGGGCATACATGTTGGTCTTGGCGGTATATAGCAATTGTTTAAAGCCAGTGTGTTTGCATCGTCCCAAGACGGAGCGCATTTTTCACACAGGTAATATTTCCGTCCAACCCCTCCACAATATGGCCCAGCGATAAATAACCATCCATTTTCTCTTCTAAAGTCTTTTTTGCAATTACAGCACTGTCGCCAAAATATCAGACCAAAGTGGCTTACAATTACGTTCTCGTATGTTTCTTTGTGTTCTCTTTGCATGAATCACCAAAAGAGGTAAACCAGTCGCTTCACGGGAAGCCGGGAACGCTGGCGTTTTTTATTAAAGCTCACAGGCTGCTCCCGTGGGCTAAATCGTTGCCTCTAACTCCTCAGTTTGGACTCAGAAAACAAGAAATCCTTATGAACTGGTTTATCCTCTGTGCTGACAATACCTATGGTGCAGATCACCTCAGCGCCGCAGGAAGGACACTTGTGGGATTCAGCAGGATATACAAAGAAAAATCCTTCATCGGCAATTGTGATATTGGGGATTTTGGTGGCTGTCATCAGACGGCCGCATGGTTTGCATATGTGCATTTTTGTCGCCTCCTTGTTTCGATCATGATTTTTGGACCCAGTCCGGCCCATATCGAGCAGCCAGCCGAATCTGGTTATTCCTGCATGCCGGGTTTGTGTTGACGACAACCGCGCACCAGAAAAGCAGAATGCAGGCAGGCGGCTGCGGGTCTCTATGCTTCTGGCTTGGTTTCCCTGTTTTCGAGCTGATCCGTGGAGTCTGCCAGGCCTTTATTTCGTCCAACGACAGCTTGAAAATGTCGGAAAACTCCTCGTTGGTCTTCCCCAATGATACGCGGATTCGCTTTATCTCTTCCGGCTCATAGGCAACAAATGGAGTATTAAGAATAGCCTTGGCGATTGCAGCCCCAAATTCCTCGGCTGAACCTCCCATAATTTGCTGAAGAAATTCCAATTCCATAGGCAGAACAGGGGACGTTGAACCCCTATCTTTGTCTGGCATGCCCTACCCTCCGCAATATCAAAATTGACTTTCGGCCCAATCCAGCAACCACAGCGCATCAGCATGGTTGTCATCGGTAGGTATGATTCCCAATCCTTCCTGGCATGCCTTCATCATGTCTTCCTTGCTGGCATTCCCTCGTCCAGTGGCATGTTTTTTCAAGGTTGTGCTTGGGCAATCGGTGAACTCGACTCCTTTCCGCGCACATGCCGCCGTGAGATAGGCAAGGAGGCCGTTCAGTACCTCGTTTGCGGCACGTCCCCTGGCGTGTGGACGCTCATAGACAACAATATCAGGAGAAAGCTTTTCAAGCATTTCTTTCAGCCACGCATCAAACCGGATAAACAGCATCCCACGTGATTCCCCAGCGCGTTTTTTCATGTTCTCGGTTCCACTTGTTCTCGGGCTGTTGGCAGCCCACCCAGTGGTGGTGGCCATGTCTAATGCTAAAATCCGTATCATGACTTATTTTTCACTCCAATAACCCCGTCTCTCCACAGGTGCTCCCACCACTTTTTCAGAGCACGGTGGAATATCTCCCACTTCCATTCTCGGCCAACGTCTTTGTGGGTACGCGAGTCGAGCCAATCATGACATTCCATACAGCCTGGGACTGCGAAAAAGTCGTGGGCCTTCTGCCCTACACCTTGGTTATCTTCAGAGAAAGGCGAATGACACGGAACAACCGTTTCGGTGCGGCCACGACAGACTCCAGGAACACGTAGGTAGCATGGCTGTCCTTGTGCGGACTTAGTCAACTTTGGGGCCTTGATCGGTGGTGTCTTCTGGAAACTCATGATGGGAACTCCATCTTCTTGTTTTTAACTTTCAACCCGTATTTCCTGGCCCTGGCAACAGCCCGGCAAATTTCGTGTTGGGTGAATACTGCAGCAACCAAACCTTGCCTTGTTTTTATGATATCGGGAAAAACATCCGGTGACAGGCCAATGACGCAATCCGTATTTTTGATCTTGTGCTTGATCATGTCTTGTGCTCCTTGTTCACCCGCTCCAGCCAAGCGGCGGCGCCCTTGTAATGCAACAGCAGCCGTATCAAACATGCCACCGGCCCAGGGCATGGTGTTACCCCATATTCCCAGTCCTGCCAGTTCCGGCGGCTGGTGCCGATGAGTTCGCCCATGGCCTTTTGGGTTCTGCCCAGGGAAATACGGGCCGATTTGAGTTCTTTCCCAGTCATGTGGTCACCTTCGACGGCGGCACGAGTGTGGCTGTTCCTTCAACAAAAAAACTGTATTCCAGATCTGATCTGTATTCAACGCATCCACTTACGTTGCGAGGTACTTCCGTATGTGCGAAGATCCGGCCAAGTGAATCTTTCAGATATTTTTTCATGGTGTCTCCCCCGTTTGGTGCGATTAGTCGCCTAACTGGCAGTGTCGAACCTTGGCAATTTTCGGCAAATGTGAGGCGTTGGAATAGCGGTTGCTAGTATGATACGCACGCCGGAGGGTTTCATATGTATCCGGTGCTATATGCGTTCTTCCGCCGAGCGAAAGGACCGCCTCAAGTGCCTGCCTGAATATTTTGCTTTTCATGGTGTCGCCCCCCGCTGTGGTCGGCTTTATTGCCTCCCTTTAAGATCATATTAGCACGGTATCCGTACAGGCGCAAGGAAAGATTTGACCTTTCTCAAAATAATTCTCCGACACTGCTATTTCTTGTTCGGAAGAGGGATGAAAAGCCCCAACTCTGCCCACTCCCGGCAGATGTGTTCAACGAGCTGGTCGAAGAACTCCACGATATCCAAGTCCGTTGATGACCTTGGCCGGATAATGTCTTCCATGCCGGGGATCTCGCAAACCTCATATCCCAGGTACTTCCGCTTGTACCGTTCGTGCAGATCTTCGGCGCTGAACTCCTGGCCGGTGGTGTCCTTGATGAATCGGATGATGGTTGGGTAAACGACAGCCCATAGGTAGGCGTTTTGTGGGGCGGTGCGGGGCTTCTTCCAGGCGACTACATCGACTCGTACCTTTTTACCGGCGCCGATCTCGCGCAACCTGTTTTCGAGTAGGCGGGGGATTGCGTAGACGAGGTGGAAATCTTCGGTGATCGTGGCGACTATCTCGGGGCCTTTCTTTTTGCTCATCCTGGCACCATATTTCCTTTTGGGAATAGTCCGCCCCGCCCCGTTTAATCAGCACATACTGATTAAGGCATGGGGTAAAAGCCTTGACCCTTTTAGGGTGTCGATTACGATTTATCGAGGCGGCTTTTTTATCGCAGGCCCGTCACTGCGTCAGCCCGACCGTTTTAGTCGTCGTCACGTTGGTGGATCTGACAGGATTCGAACCTGCGATATTTCGGTTATGAGCCGAAGGCCATACCAACTTGGCTACAGATCCATTGTGCATTTGCCAGGCCTCACGACCTGGCGGCCTCGTTTATCCTTTGCTGGCGACCGGGGCAACAGTCGCCGTAATCGATCTTCACCGCGTATCTGCTCAGGTTGTCTTTCTGGCTTGCGGTTGAGCCGGGCTAGAAACGCTGCATAAAAAAAGCCCAGACAGGCACACCATACTTTCAAGGCCGCCAGGACTAAAAAGGAAGGGTTGTGCGCCCGTCTGGGCAACTGAAGTTCTTTTGTTTTGTCTTAGGCTGGCGGCCTGTTCGGTAAGCATTGCGCTTGCCTCCTTCCTTTTTATGATTCAACAGGTGAACTGTCAAGTGTTATTTGACTGTTCAGTAATTGATCGTGATGTGCTTGACGCTGCCAGATCCGATGGCCTCGATAAGAGATTGGCCGATAAACTCATCTACCCCTTTCACTTTCAGGAGGTCGGCAAGAGCTTCTTTGTCAACGGAGGCTCTGTGTTGCAAGTCGGAAGCCTTCTGGTCAGCAATGGCTTTTTCTTCTGCCTCTTTGGCAAGTCGTTTCTGTTCTGCTTCCTTTGCCGCTTCTTCGGCATCGCGTTTGGCTTTGGTAATGGCTTCTTCAAGTTCGATTTTCGCCCGTTCGGCTGCACGGATCTTCTCGCGTTCGGCCTCTTCAGCCGCCGCTTTCGCATTTGCAATTTCCTCTTCAATCCGCAGGCGCTCTGCTTCGGCCTGGGCTTCACGCTCTTTCTGTGCCCGTTCTGCTTCCTCTCTTTCCTTAGCGGCTTTTTCTTCTGCCTTCCTGTTGGCCTCTGCAATGGCTTCTTCCCTGATCCGCTTGGCCTCTTCTTCCTTTTCTTTGGCCAAACGTTCGGCTTCGGCGGCTGCCTCCTTTGCCTTGCGCTCTGCCTCTTCCTTGGCCACCCGCTCCGCTTCGGCGGCGACAATTGCAGCTTCCCGGCGTTCAAGGTCTCGTTTCCGGTTAAACAGGTCATCCTCAGCAATGGCCTCTTCGTGGGCCTGCTCGATTTCTTTGGCAAGCTTTATTGCCGCCTGGCGTGCCTCTTCCTCTTTCTCCCAATCTGTAAGAGGTTGGCGTGCCCTGTCGCGCAGATTGTCGAGGAAATCTCGCGTTCTCTTCCTGGATTCGTCAACCATCTTGGCCTTTGTTTTCCAGCCTGCGACCAAATCTTTTCCCAAATTATCCAGGAGAACCTTTGACGAAGAAACCTTGCGGGCAAGAGAGGCGATTTCCTTTCTCCCCTTTGCCGTCTCGGTATCCGGGACCAGGCTCATCACCTGATCTTCGATGTTCTTCAAAAACGGTTCCAGATTGTCACCGATGAACAGTTCCATGGCGTTGACAGTTTCGATTTTTACCAACTCGTTTTCTTGCATCGTGTCACCTCATTGTTTAGCCGGCCAATTTTGCCGAAAGTTCATCCAATTCTGCAGCGAAACATTCGAGTTCGTCCTTCAGCTTCCGCATGAAAATATGGTCAGCTTCAACCGGAACCAGTAATGGCTTCATGCCCGGGTAGTAGCTGAAAAAATGCGCCACCTCATGCCCAGTCACCAAGAGCTGCCCGTGGACCTGCTGAAAATATGCTGTCGGCAACTTGCCGGCCAACAGGTACTCAACATGCACCGGTAGAGTCGGGCATTTGATTTCGAGGTCTTTGTCATCCGTCAGACCGTCAGGAGAGCACCCGTACCGCCGACAGTCGGCAAGACAGAGCCCAACCTGGGTCACCTGCTCACCGGTGATCATTTCGTAAAGTTGCCGGGCCTCAGCCTCCATCTCGATCCCCCGGGCCATGGCCGCACTTTGGTATGGCTCCTCCTTGGTGCCGATGATCCGTTCACCGGCCAACTGATACAGGTACTTTTTACGCTGCTTGCTGGGCTCCCCTTTGGTTGTGATGATCTTGTCAAAATTGCTTGCCGTAGGAAGTCCGGAGCGGGCCTTGAACCATTCTGGCGTTCCTTGCTCGTGGTCGAGGATGATCATTTCTTTGCCCTCTTCACCGCCGCCTCTACTGCGATCAAAGCGGCTTTGTATTTAGAGGCAGGTATTGACGAAATAGAATCGGCCTTTATGTACCGGAGGAATTGTGGGATTTGGTTTTCAATCCCATTATCCGCAAACATCGCATGGAGTTTGTTTTCCTGTTCCCCTGATATGAACGATTTATCTTCGCCAACCACAGAAGCATGGGGATCATTATATTTGCTCCCATCCCATTTGCCGGCATAAATATCAGCAGCAACGCCAAGCATCTTCATGGAAACGCTCAGGGCATCTGTTGTTGCCATTTTGTATGCTTCATCACTAGAGTGTGGCCCGCGGCTCTGGTTTTCGATGAGCATAGAACCTCCAATCCCTGGGATAGGATCACTCCATGATTCACCGTCTTTGACATAGAGCGAGACTTCAGCGAATGCGAAAAGCTGATTTTCAGCCGCCGGCTCGTTCCAAAGCCGCTTGATCTCATACTTCCACCCAATCCCGCAAGGACCAAAAACTTCCGTCATCGCCTGATATCTCCACTGCGGGTTGATATCGGTCTTGCCTTTGAGACGGCCGGCCTTAATCTCCTTGAGGGCACTTTCAGGTGGTTGCTTTACCTGGTCCCAAATTCTTTTATTTCCGTTCATACTTTCCCCTCCACCGACGAGCGCAACCGCCGGAAAATAATTGGTTTATCATCCATGGTCGGGACATCGGCGATAAATTTGGTCCCCATCATGCCCAGGACCGCATCTTTCCCGGCAATGACGATTCTGGCATAATCTCGCAGCCTGTTTTCATTGCCAGGCATGACCCCACCAGCCTCCGACGCCTCGCCGCACTCATCGATAATTCCGGCAATGGTCTGTTGCAGGACACCGACTTTTACCGCATTACCTCGCCGTGCAAATTCCCGCTCAGCTACCCCTTGTCTTTCAACTTGCCTCATGCTATTATTCATTTGTCGCTTTCCTCCTTGCCCCCCTGCCGGCGCTGTGCTGGTGGGGGGTTTTTTGTGGAACATCTGCGCCGTCCATATTTGAATATTATACTATGCCTTAGCCTAAGTCAACAGGAATATTTTGAATGGTATCCGGCCCTATCACTACCGTATTATTACGGTAGTGCGCTGCCTAATAATATAGTTAAACGGAAGCCTTCCGCTTCCAGAATGGCCGCCAATATCTGTCGCTTTCACGCTTGTTTGTGCCAAGTACGGTCACAATTACTGTGTCGCCATTCTTTGCTCCGTCAACATTGTCTGCCAACCAAGCCCTGAGTGATGCCCAATCAAGCCCGGATGAAGACGTAACCGTAACAACCTTTTGCCCATAGGCGATGTAGTCCATCGATTCCGTGGTGTACGAGTATGAGACATCCCACTCTGTTTTCTTCACGGTGAAATAGTTCTGGAACATCATCACAGCAATAAAAGCCACCATCCAAACCAATACCATGTCAATCTTCATGTACGTTCCTCCGTTTAACCAAGTTTTTCGAGCTGACCGGAAGAAGCTGCGCGGCACTGGCTCGTTCAGTGGCCGGTCAGCTCAAAAACGGCGTTCTGCTACTTCCCTAATCCCTTAATCCTGTATTTTGCGTAGGCTTCCATGATCTCATGCCACGCCAGCGGTTTTAGGGTGCTAATATTCATGTTTCCACCAAGAGCCCCCTTTAAATATTCTTCGGCATTCATTAGGCCCATAGCAGAACAAGGCACTTCACCGGACAAAAGCCCGCGCGTATCGGTGGCTCCGGCATATTCTGTTCCACAATTATCGCAAACAAATTTCCCACTTTCGGCATTAATGTAAAACTTGTAGTCGTCACAAACTGGGCATGGTGTTATTTTCGGCATTCTATTTCCTCCCGTTGGGCTTTCGCCAGTGAGTTAAATCGTTGCTCAGCAGGATTCGAACCCGAATCTCCAGCTTGGACGGTATCCTCCCGTTAGACGATAAGCGTCTATCAAAAACTATGAAACCCAAGCATCCCACTTCGGCAAGCCCGGTTACGTGATGACTGTTCCGGGGCGGCCGCCTTATATGCCTCGATCAATTCGTCAAGGTGAGAATTGACCAGGGCGTCAAGTGATTCCTCTGGCAATTCAAGAGGTTTCCCGAACAATTCGACCCGGTACCCATTCGCGTTCCAGTCCTCCCCAAATTCGTCCAGCCAGGGGTATTCCGCGACCAATTGGAAATCGCCGTCGTTGTCCAAATCAATTGAAACGTATTCCATCACGTCCCCCTGTCATCTCGATTTGGTCGGCTCGGTCAAACTGCCGAGATGCTTCTTTTGCAACACCAACGAGCAACAAATAAACCATGGCCAACACAAAAAATACCACAACCACATCAATAAAAATTCCAAATTTCGTTTTCATGCTTTCTCCACAAAACGATAAAATTCATTTTCCGGCCGGGTTCCGTTCGTGCGGCTCCGGTACATCAGGGTTTGGTAATTGGCCCCTGCCTGATCGCATGCAATCATTAGGGGTAATCGTTTGTTCCGAAAAAATACAAAATACTTGGGTGGCCTTCCTCCCCGGCGAAATTTAATCCCTGCGCCAAGTAATTCGCTCCTGACCATCGACCACGAAACCATAAGGATTTTGGCCATTGAACATGATGAATGCCCAGTACGGTGCATCATCAAAACCATGGTTCTGAACTCTGCAAAAATTTCCTCGGTGGTTTCTACCGGATACCACCCGACGGTGTTTATGGCATCTCGTCGGCAATTTCTTGCCTTTGCCGTTCCGTGTGTCATTTGTCGCTTGCTCCCTTGTGTTAGGTTAGGGTTTAATAAAATTGAGACGTTATGATGCTGCCTGCTTCATAATAAGATTGTTGGCTGTCAGCAGTAATCCACATTTGCCCAATCTATTTCGCTTAAAGGTTCCTTCGTCAACGAGATTGCGAAATCACCTTTATGGTCAGGTCTTGGGTCCATGTGCTTGTAGCCTGGTTTGCAGGCAGAAGTAGGGCCTTCTCCACATGGGGCAAGATCATCGACCGAGCATCCGCACGGTGCGTCAGGGCAAAACAATCCGTCGTATCCATGTTCTTCCAACCATTTACGCATTTGTATTACCTCAAAATTAATGGTTTTTAGCCAACAAATCATTTCACACGGAGCCGAAGAAGCTCGGTGCATTTTGGGCCGTTGTGGCGGCCCGGTGAATTCAACCGTTACCGCGGCTNNTCCGCGGCCACATATAATCCCGAGACACACCACACCTTTTAGCTATCTCGTCCTCGATTCGCCGAGATACACACGTACCCTTTACCACTAAGGATACTGTTGCCTCCGATACTCCAAGGTCGCGGGCAATAGCTGCCTGAGTGACCCCTGCCTTTTCCATAATCTCTTTCCGTTGTTTTCTGCCCATGTATCTACCTTAGCCTAAGTTGGTTGTTATAGCAACATGAATTATTGGGTGTTGCCGATTAATTAGCTTTTGGTTTTTGGGGAATAAAATCTTGCCACTTGCACCCGTGGCATAAATCAGGTTCTCGGCGCTGGACATCCTTGCACCACCGATCCGGTGCGCCGGGCTTGGGATGGATTTTGCAGCCTTCGCGGATCATTTTTGGGATTCTCGTTGCATCTGCCCACGGTGCCAGGATGCAACCCCAAGAATCGGCAGAGCAACGCCTACAAGGGCCGCCATCGATCCGATCATGGCCGGGATATATCCAAGCACCTCGGGTTTCCCATCGAACAGAATCACGCCGCCATAGGCGACCAAAGCCACCATGGCGGAACCGACAAGATCGACGGCAACAGAAAAACCAACAGCAGGACGCCAGGAGTAGGTGGGCCAATGCTCACTTTTTGCCTCGGCTTGCATTGTTGCGTTGACTGCCTTGGCTGCATCCAAAACCAACGACTGCAATTTCACCTTTTGGTCTGACTCGATCTGTGCCAGTTTCACGGCTGCCGTTGGGTCAGTTTTAAGTGCTGCATTTACCGCATCGGGGGTATTCTCGACACCCAAAGCGGAAGAAACCAGAGCACCGACAGCACCACCGGCAGGACCACCTAAGATGGTGCCAACCATTGGGGCGAACTTACCCACCGTATCCGAAATATCTTTCCAATCCATGTTTGTCACCCTGGACCAACCGGAGACTTTATCCACCCGGATTTTAATGCCAAACCCATTAAGAAAATGGCCAGTACCACATAAACCAAAGTCCTGGCCAAGCTGCCGATGATCCCCCACTTGATTGAATCGATCTTGTCAAAGGCACTTGACAAGTTGGTTATCAGCCGATGATGTGCGGCGTGTGAGCTGGGGCTGATATCATAGATGCAATCGCAGTCCTTGCGACGCTGGTTAACTCTGGTGGCCAGAAGTTCCGCCAACTTGTCCAAACTTTCTTCTGATATCACAATTTTTTCGGACATAGATTACCATCCGGTTTGCGCGTCTTGGTTGAAGTATGCTTCCATCGCCGTGATCCGATCAGCCTCCGGCAGATCAGTATTGTCCCGGATTAATACCAGTGCCTTCTTATGGGCGTCAGCCACCGTAGCAATGCCCAAAAGATAGTCCTGATAATCTACGGCAAACGTGAGAAACTCCTGCGGTGTGAGGAACGGCACCTCGTCGTTGGCAAGGTCTTTGTAGTAAAGCAGCCCGTCAGACCAAACCCCACCAGTGCCGTCGATTACTGACTTTGCACGCAGGGCGCGGGAGGTAACGATTGCCTGTTTGTCCTCAGTTGTTTGCCAAAGATGCCCGGAAGCTTCAGGCCATTCAAAAGCGTTTGCCGCGAACTTTTTTGCTTTCAGGTCATTTACTTTTTTGTAGTAAATAGCGCACGACATTTCCGTCTGAGTTGGGCAGACATGGGCAGCAATTACCGCGTCAAGTTTAACTTGATCCTCAGCCGTTAAACTATCCCGCCCTTGGATGTCCGCATCGGTAAATTCGCAAAATGTACCGTCATCAAGACAATAGCAACATGAAAATGATAGTCCGTCCCCCAACCCAGCAGCAATTAATTCACCCCCAAATGATGGGCCTATATTTTTCATTATGCATTCCCCCCTGTTGTTATTGCAACAGAACATTTTTCACCAGTAGCAGCATTGCCCTTCCACGTCCCAGTTGTCCCACTTACTCTACCAAGCTGTGTGACATAGTGATATCCGTCTGCTGCTGCCACCCTTTTTGCGGAGTTGCAGTATGGGGTAGCGTAGTTGGCAGTTGTTGCCTGATATGATACAGCACCACCAGCGACTACAGATGTTGAGTCGATTGCTAACGCTGTTGTCACAGTAATAGTTGTTGCTGCTACAAAGAAAGAACCAACACCAAGTGCCTCTGTTTTTTCCCCAGCCCAAGTTAGGTATTCACACCGTATTTCTGAGTTTATTTCTGTCAACGTCGCACTCGTGGTAGACCTGTCGGCGGTGAAATAATTTTCTGCATTGATGCCGGGGTCATTGTACCAACTACGGACAAATCGTTGGGTAGCCGAGTCGGCAAAAGCTGGCCCAGTTACCGGATAAGCCATACCAACCAGGGATCTGGTGGCATCGCCGGATTTGATCTCAACGCCGGTCGTTGAATCGGTGGCGTGGCCGGTTGTCGATGCCTCTAGTGTCATTGTGCCCGAGGACATATAGGCGTAGATGTAGTAGAGCGTAGATACAGACAAGCCGGTCGGGGCCAACGTGACTCCTGCTGATGGAATCAATTCAGACGAACCGTTGATAACGATATGCTTACCGTTGTATCTGGACAGTAAAAGATTACCACCTGAAAGCGTTAATCGGCATTGCCCAACACTCCGCGACGCTAACGCGGACCCATCTCTTTTGATAACGCGGGTGAATACTGTTGTCCCATCATAAGTGACCTGTATTCTGTCGCCAGCCTCAAGTGTCGTGCTTTCCCCACCGTCGATTTTGTTTGTCGTGGCGTGGTAGGTAAGCGGCCAAGCAGCGTCGGCAATCAACGTCATCTGCTGCCCGGAAGTCATGGTGAACGCAGAGGTTGCTACTGTGCCGGTGATGTGTACAAGGTTGCCACCTGCTACGGTGAGGTCTACTGTGGCTGCGGAGGCTATTGGGGTTGCTAGTTTATCAGAACTGATAGCAGAGCCATAAATATTAATTGAATCTCCAATAAGCATAGTCACAAGGCCAGCAACTACACCAGTACCAGAAGACGTCTTGCAAGTTATGCTATATCCACCACTTGTATTGTTGATCAGAGCCCATTGCCCTGCGATATCTGGGAAAATAAGGTTTAAATCGGATGTCATTGCCCCAGAAACAACGACAATAGGCTTACCATATTCAAGTTCAGACAGGGTTACATTTGAGCTTGTCATGGTTACAGCGGCGACACCGTTTGTGAAATCAGGCACCCATCCGGCAGCAGCAGCACCGGAACTCTCTGGATCAACGTCGTTATCGTCAACGGTATTCAGCCAGTATCCAAGGCCGTCGGAACGCAAGATCCTGGCGCCCTTCGGGTACCCTGCAACGTTGGTATCCGTTGCATACGTGCTATCGTATGGATAACCAGCCCCGGAATTTGCCCAACGGATGATTGCCGAGAGTTCGAACAAAATACCGTTCATGTCCAGGCCAGAGGGGGGGGTCCCACCGGCGGAGATAGGTGTTCTGGTGAGTGGCGGAAATCCATCCGTCAGGGATGCAGCCCCGGCGGTGATACCGATTTGGCTCGGTACCGGGATAGTATTTTTGCCACCTGAATCAGCGAACGGCAGAACGATTTTACTTGGGACATCAGTTAGCTTCATATGTGGCTACCTCTGAGATGAACGGCGCTTGGCCGAATGGGGCTGCAGAATCGCCAGCCTCTGAAAATCCAAAAACTGGAACATCAGTTGTAATCAGCACGGCACCTACTCCAGCCGGGATAGGTAACGCGCCTGATTGTGTCATAATAGCTAATTCATAATCGGTAAGCAAGAACTCGAAAGTATATCGTAATTCCATCCCGCCTAAATCATTTACATAGCATCTACCACGACTTGCAAACATATTTTGCAAAAGCTGATTCAGAGAAGGCGCGTTTGTTGCCGAAATATTTGCCAATGCCTTGACCAAGATCAGTTGTCGGTAGGCATCATCGGCAAGGATATAGGTTTTGGTCGCTGGGGCAGTACCGCTAAAAAAGGGCTGCTCATCGAATGGGTAAGAGCCTGGAATGGCTTCAGAATATCCGAAATAAAGAGGATCATTGGGGATCTGTAATTCCCGGCCAATGTTGACAATGCGACCCCAGATGTCCAGCCCAAAACCCTGCGCGGTTTCTACATTCCACACGAAATCATAGAAAGCGTCAAAATCTGCCCTTGGGTCGAGGTACTCGTCCATGTTGGCAATCAACTGGGTGATTGTCGCGCTGTTTCCATACTGGCTTATGATAGTGCGCTCTACGTCGATCATACCAGGGTTACCGTTATGTCATCTGTGGAGAGAGTGGGATATTCATCAATCCCGATATCAACTGTGTTGAGAGTGGCCGTTACGGTACCGATCAGGATAGAGATGATAGCCACAGTGCTTGATACGGCCGAAACTGCGGCATAATACCGACTGCTGAAAATAGATGACCCGATACGCTCCCTTGTGGTCCCGTCCACGCCGTTGAACCGGTCAACTATCGCGGCCTTGACAAGATCAACAATATCAGCCGGCAAGCTTGGATCATCAACGATATTCACCGCGAAAAGGATCGGTACAGCTGACGGTCGTTCAAACGTGACATCATATGTTGGGTAGGGATAGCTGTACCCCGACTCATCCGTAACGGTGACGGTAGTATTCCCGTTGTAATCGCAACCAACATCTTTTTTGCTCCAAATTGCTTCAGCAATGTCAGCATCAACACCACCGACAACCGCCACAAACAACGAGTGGGCTGCCATCGGATAATTGGAGGATCCCGTGTTGACAACGCCTCCTGTTGGGTTGTCAACGACATAAACGTCCAGGACATTATCAATGTTGAAAACCGTCGCGTAAATTGACCCAAGAGTGCCAACAGAGTTGAGGGCAACCGAATTCTGCCGGCGGTATTCGAAATCGGCCCTGCCTTCAACATCCGAACCAAGTACACCATCCGCTGCATTTGTAATAGTATCCCATCCGCTGATCGCTTGATAAACGGATGTTAGGGTTCCAGCCGGGCAAGGAATTGGGCCTGTTTCCATGTTCTGAAATTCGGCGTCAACGGTCCCCGTAGATGGGATAGTGGTGTCTCCAGAGAGAACATAAGTGTTACCGGATGTTGTATCCTGAGCCAATGTGCCGGCAGGTACAACGGTACCTGCCAATCCCGTCAATGTGGCTGTAACCGCGGTGGAGGTCGCCGGCTTGCGAGTGAGGAAATAGATTCTTGCAATGGCATCCTGGAACCGTCCAGAAGCATATTGTGGATCGACCTGATTCACGAAATAGGCAAATTCGTTGTTTTTGTCGCCTATGATCGCGGTTTGGCTGGATGCAAGCTGGCCCTGCGGCGTTTCAAGGTCTTGGTTCAGCCCACCACCAAAAGCGGCGTTCATGTCTGCCTGGACGGCGGCAAGGATATCCGATTCTGACGGGATAGCAATGCCGGCCTCGGTGAAATCGATTGTCGGAACGCTAGAAGGTAACGCCATTTTCTGTTCCTGTCTCGTCAATGAATTGGATTTGCCCAGTAATTTCCCGGGAATCGAACGCCGAGATAATACACTGTGCCGTTACCACCCCGGGAACCGCGAGTGCTGCCCGCTCAATATACCCAGTAAGCAGGGGTAGAGGCGGAAGTTTTCCAAGCACATCTTCGAAATACGGGATCCCTTTGGTGGTATCATACCACAACTCGGCCAAAAACAAACGCACGGCGCTGGCAACATCCTGGGCCAGGGCATATGGCGGAGATGCCATGGCAATATTGCCGGCGGAATCAATGACCAAATCCCATTCCGATTGATCGAGGAGCAACGTATTATACATCGTCATACTGGTGGCCCCGTGTTACTGGTACCGGTCTGCACGCCGGAATGCTGGTGATTAGCTCCGATATTCGTGGAATTGTGGGTGAAAGTAGTCGAAGCAACAGAAAAGTTGGTTGCCGTAACCGACACATCCGTTCCGGTCAACTGGATGTCGGGCGCCTCTAGGATCACGGCGACAGGTGACAAAACTTTCACCCCCGCGGAGCTGAACTGCACATATTGGGTCGGAGTACCATTGAGCATCCCACCCAGATACATGCCATCGGAAAACGAATATTGTCGGTAGCTGCCTGGATTTGCCTGGTCTTTGGTCTTCTTGACTTTCGAGATATCCCGCGAAGCGAAGACGGCCACGCCGATATCCCCCACCTCCGGGTCAATAATGATTGCATTGCTACCGCCCTGAATTCGCAGGTACGGCAAGTTGTAAACGGTCACATGACGCTCCGGGTTCCCTTGCCCATCGATCTGGTTTACCAACGGGATCACATCGACAAACCCGACAGGAGACAGGCCACCGGAATTCGTGCAAGCCACGATCTTTACCAGGGTTGCCGTTTGCATCTTGGATACCGCCTGTTGGGCGATAAATGCCACCCTGGAATATTCATCCCAGTTTAAAGCAGCCCGTTGTTGCCCTGCGGGTATTTCATCGACCGACATACGGTGTCCCCTCGAAGTTGCCCCGGACCTTCATGAACCATGCGCCGCCCGGTTTCTCACTTTCCAGCCGGTAGGAAATGCAGGTGGCCACCCACACCCCAGAAGATCGGATTTGATCGCTTTTCAACTCGAATTTGCACATGAACCTGACTTGAGGGTTGAAAAGAGCTTGAAACGTGACCCCGGCAATGTCAAGTGTTGGGTATCCTACCAAGCCTGAATCCCTTGAAATGACAGGGACAATTGTTGTTTCCCGTGATCCGTTTGCCGGAGTAATTGCGAGGATATTATCATCAATCACCATGGTGATACCGGCCGCTTTAGCCAATGCCTTCGCTTGTTCCAACGCCGTGTTTTCAAGGTACACGTCGGAAAGCTGGACCGATACACCGTTGTTTTCGAACACATATCCTATGTCTTTTGCAAGTTGCTCCATGGCAACAGCGACATCGATAGATCCCTTGTAACTCCTGGGTGGTACCGCTTCGATTGCATTCCGAAAAGCGGCCTGCGCCTGGATATGCAAAAACACATCTGGCATACCTTGATAGTCGGCCCATGCGTTGACAATGTTCCCGGAAAAAACAAGCGTCTCGACATTACCATCGATTGCATAAACATCGACCACATTAGCCTGCCAACGGATCTCGGAGTATTTGGCGGCCTGCATCGCCAGGGTGGTTATAGCGTGCATGTCCGACTCGTTCACGCCGTATATCTTGGCCCGCATCGTGCCCATGATCATGCCCCCGGCCTTGTCGATATGGGCGGAGGCCCTGAAACCTTGCAGGGTGATCGTGTCAAATTCGGAATTACCGAACTTGTCTGTCCCGAGAGTGATCACAAAGCGGAGAGCTTTTTTGTTATCAAATGAGCCCATATTCTTCCGCCGTCAGATAGACCAAATTCCATCGGGAACCCAGACCTTCATAGCTCGGGTCATCGCTGCCTTGGGTATCGATGAAAAGCAGGTTACCGATAAATCCAGTGTATTCGCGGCAAACGAGTGGCACCGCATCAAGGGCGAGTATCCCGACAACTATATCAACGCCGCCGACGGAGATATCGACAAAACAGCCCTGCGTTTTCTGATAAACCGTTATTGAACAATTTTGGCCACCAAGAACAACTTGGGCAGATTGGGATGGAACTGGCTGTAGGGGAACTGTTTGCATCAGAACACCAACCCCTGTATGTAACTTTCTGCCCTGTCGGCCAGGCCAGGAAGTTTATTCGCAATGCTTTTGAGAGTGGAAATCACCGGGATTTTCCCTTGCACTTTTCCATTCGATACTTGCGGAGTTGCCCCGACATCCTGCGGGGTATCTATCTGGTCTTCTCCAACCTGCGAATACTGGGCGGAGATTTGGCGTACTTCCTTCAGGGTGATTTCAACAATGAGCAACGTGGCCCCTTTTGAATTCCTTCGGGCATAATTGTATCGCTCTATCGAGTAGTTGATATATGTCAACTCTGGGGTGACTACGGAAAAAAGGTCAGTGGACTTGCACGCGGTATCGACAGCATCCAGAAAAGATCTGCGGTCGGCCTCGCTGCCCTGGAGGCACAAAACAACTTGCGGGTTGGCTGGAGACTCCACTTTGTTGTAGCTGGCAAATCCGCCCCGCTCTATAGGGAAATCGCTTACTTTCGTCTCTTTCGAATAATCAACGGAACCTGTCGAGAGTGTTGGGCCGGCCCCGTAGACTCCTGCCGACTCTAAAGCCCTGCCGATGATTCCGACGAATTGCTTTGGGTCACCCAGAGGTTTCCCCTGGCTGTCGAAAATTCCCCACCGCGTTTGGACCTGGGCGATACGCCACAGCATTCCCTGGAGTAGACCAAGCGCGGCGGTAGCCACCGGTGGGAATTTTACAGATCTCGGGATGGCTGGAACTCCGGGGAGATCTGGTATGCTTGGGAATGGAATCAATGGCATTTTTTATCTCTTCAGGCAAACCGGCAAAATACCCGCATCTGTCCGGCAAGCGGATTGGGGGTCCCTGTATCAACGTCAGTCTCTACCCCGTCGGCGTCAAGGTAAGGCAGGTACGGTGGAATAAGGCTGTCATAGACGGCCCGCAAAGCCGGATCGGCATCAACTACGGCGAACACATCCGCGCCCTGCTCAACAGGACCGACCAGGATGGTGGCGTTGTCCCACTGGCCAGCGGCCAGGGCCTCCATTACCTCGGCAAATCCCAGGAGGAGGACCAAGCAAGGCTCAGAACGCGAAACCGTCGGAATGGTAGTGACAGTGTGGAGTCCACCGCCATGAAGCCCGGCCAGGCCGGTTTCCTCACTGATGGTGACGACACTCCCGAAACCCTTGGCGGAGAGTTCCGCGATGATGGCATCTAAGCCGTTTGGCAAATGGATTAAAGCCTGTAAGTGTCTCATCATGGTTGCACCTTTGCCCCAACCGTTATCAGGACGTACACACATCCGCCGAGTGTGCCCCACCATGGCAGCGCAAGAGAGCTAATAAAAAGCATCCCAGAGACGACTGCCAGTATTCCTGCGAATATGTTCATGTGACCACTCCTGTAATCTGGCCTGCTGTCAGCCCTTTACGGTTCCACACTGCGAGTTTTTGCAGATACATAGATCCAGGGAATGACCCGGCGACAATCCTCGCTAGTCCGCTACCATCAACAGGCCACGATCCGGCAAAATCCACCTCGGTTCCCCAGGTAAACGTACCAGACACGTCGTGCCCTACCCGCATCTTCCCACCGCCCCATTCACAGGCGACGATGATTTTCTGATACTGGGTGTAGCTGCCGGCAGGCCCTGCGGCGGTGTTGGTCCCGTCATATGCTTCAATGCTGCCGTCCGACGCCATGCCAAGCACACTCCTGGAAGTACCATTGACCCCAAACAGCGGCGAGGGTGTCATGGTCGTCTGGTCAAACCCAGGAGAGATTGACATAGTAACCGTCCCCTGAGAATGGACGAAATTACCGGCAAGGGGGACACCTGTGTAATCGCCAGTCAGCTCACTGGCTCGGGTGACGAATGATGTAGTGGTCGGTATCCAGGATGTTGTTACTTCCCCCTGCTCGTGGTTAGCGGGGATAATGCGGATGGTACCCACGACATTACCGAGAGAAAACCAAACCCGACCTAACGCAGTATCCGCAGTACTGACGCCGGATATCTCTATAAACTCCCATCCGGCGCCGGATGTATTTTTGATAGTTACTGGTATTAAATTCGTAAAGGGGGATACACTGAGCTGACCAAAGGAAATATATATTTCCTGCACCGCATCGCTCCACACCCAAAACCCACATGTATACGTTTTGCCAGCGACGAGAGTGAGTGGGTTAATCCCGGAATGGAACTGCACATCCGACACGGAGCTCCCGCCGCTTACGGTTACCTCAACAGACTTTATACCAAGCGCCGCCAACTCATTAGACACACTACTTGAAATAGCGTTGACCGTACTCGCTCCGCCACCAGTATTGACATACAGAGCCCAACGGCTTCCCCCGGAATAGCGCAAATACGCCCCATTGGTGGCCGCACTCCAATCGACATTAGAATCAATAAACGAGAGCGGATACTGGCTAGTCCGCGCTGGCTCCCTCGGAACCCCCAACAACGTGGCCCCGGCATCAGTGTACGCTGGGCTGAAATCGGTATTATCCCTCGCCGTCAGGACACCCGTGGAGTCCATGTGGTAGCGCGTGGTTACCGGGGTGCCAAGGGTTAGAGGGCCGTGGCCAACAATTAAAGGATTTTCTGGATGGTTTATAAAATCTAAAACAGCGAGAAAACTCTTGTATTGCCGACGTGGAGATCCCCATGTAACCTGATTTCGAAGACCAAGCCTCATCTGACCACCCCTTAATAAAGCGCAACAATGTCAGTCGCCGTGGTCCCATCATACAACACTCTGGTGACCATGATCGGTAAAAATCCGCTGGCATTTTTCAGGGTAACTGGAGTTGTAGCGTTTGCGAAAATCACGGAAATATCTCCTTCAACGCCGACATAGAGCCCGGCCGTTGTTGAGATATCGTTATTGTTGTCTGGGGTAACTGCAGTGCCCTCTGTGATGAGGCCAGTTATTCCTTGGATTGGCATAGAAATTTCCTCCTTTGTTACATCAAACCATAGTTTGCTTGCGAGGTGAAGAGATAATCGAGATCGCTGGCAATGTCTTTGGATATCCCTTTTGAATCTGTAGCCTGGGTGAAAACGTTGACCTCACCGATATGGGTGGAAACCCTGTTGTTGACGCTGGATGCTGCAGCCCCGGCCCCGGACCCGGCAGCAGATTGGGCGGCACCCGGGACACCACCAAAGATTGATCTTGCCATTTCGCCACGCCTGGCGGCTTCGCCCTCACGGTTTGCGGGCCGCTCATAATGGCGCGATACAGCGGCGGCAGCCTCGGCGGCGCTGGTGGTCCCCCGGAGGATATTCCCGGCGTTCTTCTCGTTCCCCCGGGTCAATTCGTAATGCATAAACGCCAATTGTTCTTCCAGGCTTGATCCCTGAATAGGCTTGCCGAACAGTTTGGAAAACTCTGCTTGCCGGTCTGGGTGCCATTGGCCTATACCATAGGCTTTCCCCTGGTCACCGACGGCCCCGGCGTTGAACCCAGATTCTCTCTTTATGTTCGCAGTCAGGCCGGCGGCCTGCGCTTTCGTCCACCCCTGGCCCTGGAAATATGCCATAGACCGGCCCTGGCCACCGCTAGTGCCACCACTGGCAGGCTTCCCTTCCGGCATGCCGCCCATGAATTCGCCAGCCGCGTACTTCGCCCGCTTCCAGTCACCGGAGAAAACGGCCCCGAGTAAATCAGCAACAGCAAAGGCCCGGTAAAACAGATCAGCAAGAAGCCCTTTCAGCCAGAGTATTGCCTTCCCGGCCTTCCCAACTCCTGTTTCGACCATCGCCCAATCATCGCCGAAAAAACTATCGCCGCCTTTCCGCCATGTCTGATAATCCTCCCAGAGCGCAGCGATAGCGGCCGAGAGCCCGACGACAGCGGCGGCAGTAACATTGATCGGCATTGTTGCCACCCCGATCCCAACCAGGCCAACGCCGATAATGGTCAAAAAGTCTTGGATGAATTCCTTGTTCCCCCTGGCCCAGTCTGCAAAATCTCCGAATATCTCGAACATCTTTTCCAGGGCAGGCGTTGCGGCGGAAAGCAACTCCCGACCAAACGCGGCGAAACTCTGCCGGCTTGACACCATGGCGGCCCGGAGCCGGCTAGATTCCTCCGCCTGCTGCTTTGTCACGGCGCCATATTCCTTTTGCCTGGCAATCATCAACTCGACCTCGGACCGGCCAGCAAGCAAAAGCTGCATTGTTCCTTGGTCAATACCCATCATCCGGCCCAGGTTGTTGGCGGTCGTCCGGTCCATTTTGCTGAAACGGTCTGATAATTCGAGGAGGAGGGAATTGACTGGCCGTGCTTTCCCGTGGGCATCGGTAAGACTGACGCCAAGGGCTGAAAAATACGGGATAAGCCCAGTTTGCCCGGTTATCTGCAACTCGGTCTGTGACCGACTGAGCATGTCAAGAGTATTTTGCAGACCGGAAGCGGAGCCGCCGGCAATCTCTGCGGCATTCGACAGGGCGGAAATGTCCTGAGCGGAGGTATTGAGATTACGGGAAAGCCTGTCGAGGGCGGCAGATGATTCAACGGTTTGCTGAATGAATCGCTTGATGGCGAATGTTCCGCCGATCAGGGCGAGGAACTTGGTGGCACTCTTGGCCACAGTATCAAAGCCCTCCGCACCATCCTGCCCGCTCTGTTTGAGCTTCTTCCCGGTCTTCTCTGCCTCGGCACCGGTAGACTTCAGGCCCTTGTCTACCTTGGCGTTCCCAGATTCAAAACCTTTCGATTCGAACCCAAGAGTTACAAGCAGGCTATCAATGATGGTGGGCACAGGGTTCACTCCTGACTGTTCAGAAATACGTTGTAATCGTCTACCGTCACGATTTCCAGCATATCATAGGCATCCTGGACACCATAAACGGTGTCCAGTTCATGCAGTGTCGCCACACGCTTTGATATCAATGTCCCGATTATCGCCGGGACATTCAGGTAGTCGGCATAACTTTTTCGTCGGCCGGCGCCGGGTCGCCGGCGGACTTTAATGGGGCGACGGCCTTCAAAAAATCCGTGTGCAACTTCCAGATTTCAGCACGGATTTTGATTCGGGTCATGATTTCCTCGATATCCTCCTCGATGAGATTCCGAATCACATGGGGTTTATGTGGATCTGGCATGATCATAACGCATGACAACATCTCATCAAGCAGAGGTTCGGCCACCTCCCACCGGAGCCCTGAAAGAGCCCGGATCCCGATTTCGGCCATGGCCGCCATCCCCATGCGCTCGAATCCATCGGGCAATTCCACGCCGGATTCCATAAGCGCCAACAGTGCCCTCATTGCCCATGATTCCGCTCGGCTGGCCGGCATTTCGGTAAGGACAAAGACTTTCCCTTTGTCCCGTCCATCGTCTGTAACTGTGTAGTTCGTGGTTTTCCGTGCCATTATTCCCCTCTCCTGGACCTCTCCATTTCATAAAAAAAAGCCACGGGCAGCAAAAACGAGCCGGGAGAGGGCGGCACGCGGGGAAGATTGCGCCCGTGGCAAACTTACAGCAGCGAACGGTTGACCGATTCCCAGGTGATAACGTAGTCCAGAGGCTGCAAAACCTTTTGGGCATCGGGGATCTGTTTCGCGTTGGTCAGAATCCCACGGGTAAGTTGGAAAGACTCCCCGGTAGACGGCAAAGAGATGGACCCGGAGAGGTAAAATACCTCGCGAGCCGTTTTCATGGCCTGAATCAATGTGGTGAAAATATCCTTGCTCGGGCTATCCGCTTGGAGGGTCACCGTCTGCTTGATCGGCATTGGCGTATAACCGGCGGTCATTCTCCCATCCACACCCATTTGTACTTCCGCCAGGTCAATGGCGTCGGTGGTAAATGCCTTGTCTGTTGCATACCCCTGTAGTTGTACCGGCACCGGGAACAACCCCGAGACTACCAGGGTAAAAACGCTGTTTGCACTGGTGATTGTGGTATCTGGCATGACGAAACTCCTTACATGATGTCGATGGAAGCGACGGTGATTTTTTGCACAGCCCCGCCGTCAGTATACCAAAAATTGACCACCGGAGTGCCGCGCAAGCCACGTACCTGGGCGCCAGGGTCAAGAATCTGGAGATAATAGCCTTGCTGTTCGATGATGGTTGCCACATCGAGGCCGGCGGCCTGGTTCACCTGCGCTTTCTGGGATTCTGAGAGGGTGATACCTGCCCGGATTCCGCCAAAGTTGATTGCCGCATTGATCGGGTCAATCATCGCCGCTCGGATCAGGCTGTATCCCGACTCGTTGTATGGGATCGACTTCACTCCGGTAAGCAAAGACATCAGGGCAAGCTGGAACTGGGCGTTCATGTAGACCTGATTGACGAAAGTGTCTATCCATTCCCACTTGCCGGTCATCTGGCCATTGTAGAGGAAATTGAACTGGTCGTTGGCGGTGGCATAGCTCCCGTAGAAGGAATACCCATTTTCGAGCAGATTCGAGGCAATCTGGCGGTCGGTGACGGTCGGGGTGAAACCTGACTGCGATTTGAACGCCTCGGTGATCCGCCCGTTAAGCCGCGTGAAATCGATGGAGGCCACGGACCCGAGAACGAATGCCGCCAGCTCCACGGTATTGTAGAGCGGAACCACCCCATCATATTCCAAAGACTGCGCGATTGCACCAAAACAGGTCGTGGACCCGTTGACGATGGCTTGGGCGTCGGTGTCCCAACACATATAGGCGTAACGCTGGTTCTGAGCGTTTGTCCATACCGCGAACAGTGTTTTGTTGTCGATATCAGGCTCCCAGAGGGTCATGAAGGAAACCCAATTCTGTGTTTCGGCAATGATAGAATCCATGGCGGTGGCCGGGGTATCCGCAACATCGCCCTGGGAAAGGATCGCTCCGGTTGCGCTGGTAAAATACAAGTCGGCGGAAAGGGTGCCAGTCGCATAAGTGATTGTTGAGGAAGCCCCGGTGGTGGCGCTGGTCAAGGTAAAGGTGGAATTTACCGCATTCCAAGCACATGTCACTTCGCCACCGGTAAACCCGGCCGTGATCAATGTTGCGGCGTTGGTAAAGCTGGTGGCGGTGGCCAAAGTGATTGTGCTGGAGGTAACCGGGGTTCCGTCAACGGTAAGCGTCAGGACACCGGAAAGCGCCTGGAGGTCTGCCAGGGCGACGGCGGCCAAAGAACCTGACTGGATCCATGCGGCACGATCAGCGGCAACATAGGGGGCGAAATACAAAGTCCCTGGCTTGATGGTGGAGTTGTCGAACCCGAGGAAATAGACCTGGGCAATGGAGTATTCGTCGGAGGAAGGCCCGAAGAAATCGCTGACCGCCGACGCACTCGAAAATGAGCGGACGGCCGCCGTGGGGAGAAGGGTATTTTGAGTGAGGATAACGCCATTCAGCGCCAGCGGGTTACCACCGGTCCCAATGACTCCAGGGTTGACTACAACGATTTCTGCGGCGGGGATTGTCATTGGTGACACCTCTTGTTGTATTTTGCAGTTATCTTATTACAAACTGGTGAAAATATCTACTGGTTCTGTGCTTTCTACTGTGACCTCTTCGGCGAATTCCTGCGGGACAATAACGGTTGGATTGTACTGAATCGAAACAGTGATTGTCCACCGGCTTTCGTATTGCTGTTCCCCTGTTGTCAGCGGGGCTTGATGACCCTCGGAAGTGTAAAGTGGTTTGATGTTCGCAGGGAATTGAGAGAATGCCCATTGAGACCTATATGCAGACTTTACGGCCTTGCAGAAATCACCCGCAAGTGGGCCATAAAAATCAACTTGGATGTCGAATTGCGTAGGACCGGAAATTGTTGCTGTCCCAACCGCTGGAATAGGATCAACTGGTGGGGTGTAATCCATGTACGGTATGGATAAATCACGCTGCAAAATCTCAGTCAAAACAACGCACGGATTGGGCGGCATCGGAACACGGTTGACTTGCGCCCGCACCACTTCTGCCCCGGGGACAAAAGGAGAGATGAACGTGGCCAGGTAATCAATTACTTGATCAACTGTAATGCTTGTCTCGTACATTATGACCCCTGAAGCACGATTGCGGCCTTTGTCCAATCGGGCCAGCTTTCCAGCACTTTGACCACCAGCCAATCCCGGCCATCAATCTGCACGATATCTCCGCCGGTCCCGTCTGGCCGGATAACCCCTGCGAGACTTCCCCGGAGGTAAATCGCTCGGATGGTCCCCTGGATGTTGAGCCCATCTAGCTGCTTCAGGTCCACACCATTCAAGGCCTGGATTTGCCCGGGACCACTCACCCCGGCCGCATAGGTTGGGATCTGTTTACGTCCGGCGCCGATGGTGTAACCAGTGGAACGCAAAACGGTAACGGTCTGGTTTGGATTGACCGTACTCGTCACGCTGTTTGCGATTCCACGGAGATTCACTTTTTCTTGCCCTTCTTCTCTGTCTCCGGTTCCAGGCTCTTGTTGATGTCACCGGCCAGGGCCGAGAGTTGGTCATGGTTCAACCGGATAGAGGAGAAAAATTTGCTGCCCTGGTTACGAATTGAGACAGAAAAAATACCATCCTCCCCCTTCTCGACCAGTATGCAACCTGGTCGGATGGTGATGGTTTCGGTGTGGGTATGGATTCGTTCCTTCATGGCTTGACCTCGTAGTCAACTGAGTTGAGCATGTGTGAAGTATCGATAAGCGGCTTGTCAAATCCCTTTGCGGCGATAGTTGAGGGCGACAGGGGTGGGTAGACAAAATCATTTATGCTTTGTTGCAACGATCCCTTAATGTCATCACCCATCATCGCCAAAACACGGGGTCCATCAAAATTTGTGGCCTTGGCCAGCTTGGCCATTTTCACCGACCATCCCGGGGATTCTGTTGCAATCATTGACCGGAAGAAAGATCGGGGAGGCGCTGGGAACTTACCACCATGGCCGAACTCATTCCAAAAAGCGACAGCCGCAACGCTAGTCCCATCGGGGTACGTTGCACCCTCCAGGAACCCGACAGACACTTCCCCGCCACCCATCCCTTTCATGATGGATTCCAGCTTTTTCATTACTGCTTCTGCGCCGGAGAGGACTGGCATCAATAAACCGTTGGTTGGGAGAAATAACGGAAGCCGCGCAGGCTACTTGTTGCCTGCCAGAACGCGGCACCGTATTGGGTTTGGACAAACCAGGCCTGGCTTCCCGGGGTGGCATATTCCAGACTTGCGGAAACGCTGCCCTCTGTTGCGCTCGACACTCGCCCGACAGGGAGCGGTGAACCGTCAGCGGTAAGGACACCACCCAGGGTGGCAATATGGGCCGTCAGCATATTGAGCAGTATAGCCCGCCGTGTCTCGTCAACAACCACGGAATCGTCGTTGGTCAGGTACAGTGTTGACTCGTCAAAACAGGCCTGCAGGGTAGCATCAGCGACAGACGAGAAAACAGGATACCGGACCTTGAATCCTGCTGCATCAAAGGCGACGGCTCCCATGATCAATCCTTGTCGTTCTTGGTCTTGACGCCCTTAGCCCGCTTGTCTTTGCCGTCGGTCTTCATCGGCTCCAGACCGGTTTCGCGGTCGGCAAACTCTTTAGCTTTGGCATCTGCTTCTTGTCTCGTTGCCGCGACGAAGATGGCACCCGAGACAACCGCCGGGAACTTTTTGTTGACCTTGTGCCAGGCTTCCCAAAACTCCGCGTCAACATCGGTAATGCCATAATCGCTGCCGATGATAACGGCCTTGTTCCTGCCGTTCAGGGTGACGGTTTTCTCCGAGTTCGGGAGGTCAAGGACAATCCCATTCGGAAGCTTGCAGCCGACAACAACAATATTTTTCGCCATGGTACTCTCTCCAGGTAAAAGTAAAACATAGGGGGCCGGAGCCCCCATGTTTGATCAGATTCGGGCAGTCCTTATACCCCAAGCATCTGGGCGATAAAGGCGGGCCGGTAGATGATACAGCCCCAAGTTCCCTGGCTCTTCTTCTGCTTGAAGGCGGAAGACAGAACCACGATGGGATGCGCCCGGAGCTTCTCTGTGAACGCGGCCTCGGCGGTGCGCTGGCCTTCCATCTCGTCAACGATGAGCTGCACCAGTTCGCCGGAGGTGGTCGAGTATTCCGGTGCCGTCTCCACGGTCAGGTTCGGGAAATTCTTCTTCAGAATATCCGAAACATTCACGTTGAATTCGGTGGTTTTGGTAAGAGCCACCTCGGCGGCCGGCGACATTGCCAGCGTCATCTTGGTGTCCAGCTCAACCAACCCGCCGGCCTGAGACTGCAGGGTGGTGTAGAGCTTCTGGACATCGTTCAGAACTTCCAGGGCGGTGGCAACAGGCCAGGTGGTTCCGCCGGCAACCTTGGTATATGGCGTGATCGCAGCCGACAGGGCCGGGTCGTTCAGCAGGCCATAGTTCTGGATGCCAGAGACGCCATAGAAGTAGGTTTTGTTCTGGTACTTGTTCAGGGTCAGGATCGATGCGATATTCTGCCGGTTGGCCCAATCGATCTTTGCCAGGCCGGCACGCGCCAATTCCTTCTCCCCCCACTGGGTGATTACCTGATAGTGGTAGCTCTGGCGCTGCGGGAAATTGGTGTTGGCACCGGCCATACCGTTTTCGCTGTAGTCGCCATAGCTGGAGGTTTCACCGGTCGATTCCACGACGGGGAACATTGCCGTTTCGGTAGTCCAGTCGCCTTTCTTGATCTCGCTGCCAAGGATCTCGGCGGCCTTCATCGGCGAGACAAGAACCTCGATCAACTTGGGATCAATGTATGTTGACAGGAACGCCGGGATACCGGAATTGCTGGTGGTTACCAGCGCCGGCTGGGCATCCTGCGCAATTTCCACGCTACGGGCAACGCCGTCGGCCTGGAAATCAAGGTTGGGCTGGCCCATGAAATGGACACCGGCCCGGCCTGCCAAAGTTTGAAGAATCGGGTTCATTCCATTATCCTCGGGTAGAGATTTTGACGAGTTCGCCGACAGCCGCCGCGCTCTTCGCCTTGAAGTCGGTAACCACGCCACCGGTGGAGGTGACCGCGGTGGAAGCAGCATACGCGGTGGCGGTGGGGGTGATCGTGTAAATACCGATCCCGCCAACGGTGCCGGAGTCCTGCGAAACGATGATGGCGCTTGCCGGGATACCGGTACCGCTGATCGGCTGGCCCGCGGCAAAGGCGCCGGAGGTAACTGCGGTGACATTCAGGGTGGTGCCGAATGTGGTCACACCGGACGCGCTGGCAGTATATGCCGTACCGGGGGCGCTCATGGTGTAGGTTCCGGCGCCGCCGGTGGTTCCGCTGACCTGAGCCAGGATGGTGGCGCCAACCGGGAACCCGGCACCGCCTGAGATAGTGTCACCGATGGAAATCAAACCGGTGGTGGCCGAGACAACCACGGTCGCGCCGAATGTGGTAACCGTGGCAGAACTGGCGGTATTGGACGCCGAGAGCTGATATGTGCCGGCCCCGCCCGTGGTGCCACTGACCTGGGAAAGGATGGTGGTACCGGCGGTGATACCGGTGCCGCTGATCTCCTCACCGACGGACAAGACGCCCGTGACACTGGTAATGTCAATCTGGGTGGCATCGCCGACATTCGCGGTACCGGTGGAGGTGGAACCGAGGGCGGCGGTGTTGGTCGAGCCGATAGATGCGGTCATGACGCCGCCGGTTGCGGCGGAACCGATGGTGATTGAACCGTCAGCATAGGCGGCGTAGATCGCGGCGTTCTTGGTTGCAGCGGTTGACCCGGTGACGAGCGCCCAGAAATCGCCCTCGTTCATCATGGTCATGGCGAAGCCTTCCGGGATGGTATTGCCGGACTCACCGAGATAAGTGGTAATGAGTGCCTGCTGTTCCCGATGGACAAAGCCATCAGGTGCCGCCGGGGCGGTACCGTGGGAAAGCACGGTGGCCAAGTCGGACTGCAGCCAGCCGAATCTGCCGACGGTTACCCCGCCGGAGCCTGCCACCAGGCCACCGGGGCCGGCAATAACCGTATTCCGGGGGTTGGCAGATGCGAAATCACCGGCCACCGCAGGGGCCGGGGTCAAGTTAACCTGAGATTGGAAACCCATTTTTATGGTCCTCCTTACACGCCGAAACGAGCGGCGGCGGGAAATTTTTCATCCAGACCGGCAGAGTCCTGGGCGATTTTCGGGACTGCCGGGGCGGATTTGGTAGAGGCAACACGGAACAAGGCCCGCAGAGCCGGGGCGCCGTCAACATCTTTCCGGTCAACGCCCATGTGGTCAAGGGCGAATCCGTAAACGTCGGCGGCAGTTTCAACGCCATTCACATCACCGACAACTGCTCGGACATCACGCCGGGCCTCCTCGGCCTCGCGTAGTTCCTTGCGGAGGGAATCCATAGCGGCGGTCACTTCCTCCTTTTTCATGCCGGGTTCCTCATCTTCGGCGGCAGGACCAGGGACCAGGGCACAAACGGCCTCGATCAAATCTTCATCGACCTTGCCGGAAAGCAAAGCCCGGATTTTCTCGGCCGGGGACTCGTCCTCAGCCTCCATCGGCTTGGTCGGCTCCATGGCTTCCGGCTCCTCCTCGACATCCAACAAAGCGTCAATCACGTTGTCGAGTTGCTGGGGGTTCAAGGTGGCGTCCAGGGCCATCAGCTTGCCATGGACATAGTCCTTGTTGAAATTCTTGCGGGTGGCAGGGCCGACCAGCGCAGGCAATGCAGAATCAGCGGCCAACGCCGGGGAGGCCGCAGACAGAGCCGCAAACAAGGCGCGGCCCAATTTGGTCATCTTCATAGCGGTTTCCTTAGTGAAAGGGTTTGCGTCGGCAACGACGACATCTGACCCGGCACGGCCGACCTCTACAAGCGCCAGGTGGTTTCCTTTTATTTCAGTCATGCGCCCATCAAAAGCCTTCCCATCGACCTCTCCGGGCTCCATGACAGGCACATAACGGTAAGCGCAAGACAATTCCTTTATTTTCTTGGTTTCGATTCCGGCAATGGCTTTCTCATCCCAGAAACACAAATCGGCGTCAAGGTACGGATTGTTGAAGCTGATCTTCGACCCAATCGCCCCGACAACAAGTTCCTTCTTCGGGTCAACCACATTGATCGGGACGTGATCCGATAGGATGGGTATTCGTGCAAATGAATCCGCCCCCTTTTCCAATTCCACCGGGTCACGGTAAAGCTGGTACACTTTGTCAGCGGCCAGACCCAATTCTTCCCACCCGGGAATCTCGGACCCGTAATATGGATTAACGTCGGCCTTGCTGATATGCGACCGATCAACGTGCAATCGGCCGTCGTCATCAACGCGCCTGGCGCTTCTATCTATGGCAAATTTCAGCATATAGCCAACATACCAAAAATATTATTGACACTGCAATATTTATATTTGCTCGAACCAGCCCATGATAGCGCCAAGGGCTGTAACGTTTGCGTTTGATGCGTCGGAAATTGCCCTCAATTTTACATCAGATTTGCCCGGAATTGGAATCGGTATCGGGAAATCGACGGTATGGCCACCGTTTTGTGAACCAGCCTCATCTTGCACCAAGAAAACTCCCGGGTACACCACGCCATCATGGCAAGTGGCGTCGAGAATAATCTGGCAAAAATGGTTACCAGTTGACCCACTGGATTGTTGCCAGTGGTTGATATAGCCAACCACCCCAGCCGGCACAGTAAAAATACATTGTCGCGCTGTGTTTTCCCCTGGATTTATCAACGCATAAGTCACTGTTCCCGCTAAGTTCGTGAGAGATATTACCCCCACGGCCTCTTGGTTTGTCCCGACCCCAGTGGCATGAAGACCGTTCACACGGAATATATCGGTCGGAACAGTGACAACACCAGTTGTCCCATTAATTTCGAGCAATGCTGTTTTTGGCACATAGTTAGCATCCAGGTAATGCAGTAACATGCCTGCAATACCTGTTCCCCCGGGGGCGTCTTCGTCGCTCGTAGATTTCACCAACATCTGCATAGCCGATGTGGGGAAAACATAGGTGTCGGTTGGGCCTTCCCACAGATCAACATAGGTGTTTCCTATCAGGGTCCGTTTCCCGAACACGAACCCCCGAGACTTGGTAGGATAAAAATTTTGGTGATTGCCAATAAGAGCTTGCTGCAACAACGGAGCCGGATGAACAATTTCACCATCACCGGCCAAAAGCACAACGCCTTGGGCAACTGTCCCATCGTTGAGCTTACGGAGAGAATCTGTCCCCATTATCTGGACCTCATATCGGGAGTACGCTGCGAGACGTGCAGCGGCAATTGATCTCTTCGCCGGGCTGGATGTATTCCCCGGATATCAGGCAACCCTTGGCCACATCAAATTCCTTGCCATCTGCGGCGACATGATCGGGCCTAGGGGTCTTCCCTGCATGGCTGTGCATCCAAACCGCCTTAGTAATCCCCAACTCAAGGCGCCTGGTCTGGGTAATGACAGAATTTGCCTTGTTCGATTGGTCGCGGGCTATGAGCTCCGCCCGCCGGCTGGTGATCGGGTAAAGCCGTTTCAAATCCTTGGTCATTGTCTCCAGGTCGCGCCCGGCACTGTATGACCGCATCACCACGCCCTCGACCTTCTGCAGGTACTGCTCTGGGATTGACCTAATCAGGCCCACGTTTTCGGAAAGAGAAGCATTGAATGCGTCACGCATTGCTGGGGTCATCTTGAAATCTACCGTCCAGCCGGCATCCTTGAGAGCGGCCCGGAAAGCCAGGTCGGTGGTTGACAACATGCTTTCGAGGAAAGATTTGGCCACCTTATCGGCCATTTCGTCGAACTTGTCATTCCATCGTTTGGCCAGCCCTTGGAAAATGCGCTGGATTGCCTGGGCCGGGCTTGCATCCTGGGCTTGATCAACCAATTCGGCCACACGCGGCGGATGCTTACGGTAGCCGGCCTTCAGCCAATATTCCACGGACCCGTGCATATCGGAGATGAGTTGTTGCAGGGCCTTCCGGTATTTGGCTTCAACGCCACGGTTGGCGTGTACGGCTCTGGCTGTCTTTGGCTTTCTCATCACTTATAAAATGCTCTCTCCAAGTCTTCAAGCCTAGAAAGTTCTTCTTCTTCTGCTTCAGAATACAATTTCTCTCCGTATTTCCTTTTTAGAAATTCTAAGTATTCTGTTAACTCTTTTTTCTGCTTACTCTTGTCTTCCGGCTCACTTTCTTTTTTCTTTTGTGATTCCACCTTGCCTACCTCTTTTTTATTTCCAGTAAGCTTAGGTGAAGTATATTCTTTGAAACCTTTTTCTTGCTCTTCATGCTCTAATTCCATTAATTCACTGGCATCATTATCGCCTGCTTTTTTAAGAAATTCTGCTATCTCATCGGCATCACGATAGACTATTTCTGATATCGTGTCCCCGTTTTCGTCCTCATAATTCAAGACATCTTCGTCAACTTTCAAAATCGGTATTTCAATTCCTGCTTTTCGGGCTGCAGCTATCCTGTGCGAACCAGTTAAAGCTTGATTGGCTTGCCCAGTGTCATACATCAAAATAGGACGCCCAACCCACCCCTCTTCTTCCATTCTATGAACAAGAGAATCTAACTTCTTATCATCTCTAACTTCATGTGGTGGTTCTATATTGTTAGGGTCAAATAGTTCTACATCCTCGAATTCTTTTTGCGTGCTATTGTCCGATTCTTTTTTGCTTCCTCCACCAGAACCGGAACCGAACTTCCCGCTTTCATCCCTTGGGTGTTCGCTCTCGACAAACCCTTTATCTTGGGCTGTTGCCTCCATCTTGGCAAGCTTTGTGTAATATTTCGGATCTTCCCGGAGATGATCGAGGACGATCTTCGCCATGGTCAACTCGTCCCCGTCTACCGTGTCGGCGTGTTCGTGCTCGACCTTCAGACCCTTGGCGAACTGATCCATGTCGAGATTGGCAAGGTCGGCACCGGCCTTCACCGCCAAAGCTTCAAGATCCGGTCCGTCCTTTGAAAGGAATTCCTCCCCGACTTTCTTCGGTATGCCAAGCGTACTCTTGCCATGTGCGGCCGCCGCCATGGCTCGGTGCTGCGCCTCGCTTACGCTTTTGTCCTCTCCGCCATCTTCGAATCCGTCAGGCGGCTCCTCGTCCGGAGGATTCGGCGGCACAATCACGGCGTCGGTGTCGATCCCGTCATATCCGCTTGCCGGGTCTTTGGCCAACCGGTTGCGCTCCTCACTGGGGTCAATGACACCCTGGGAAATGTAATTCACCGCGGCTTGGGAATCCTGGAACCGGATATCAGATTCTTCCTTTGGCGTCATCTGGTAGAGAGGCACGAACATGAAACCGATATCTGGATCGATCTCGCCGAACAGCGAGAGCTGGACGCATTTCAGGATAGTTTCAATCGGAGCCCGCCAGAACGATTCTTGCTGTGAGGAAATCCAATCGTAGAAGACCCGTATCTCTCCGTCGGAACTGGCGTTCAATCCGCTTGGGCTGATACCGGTCAAGATGATCGCCGGAAGCCTGGATACACTGCACATATGCTCCTGGGCCTGGGCCTGGAGTTCGTGCAGCCCGGAGAGAGGCGTATTGATCTGGACAATATCCTCCCGGTCCTTGTCCAACAGCATCAGACCCTTGTTGCTCCTGGTGGCCGTGAACAGCTCGGCCCGGGTGAACAGGTCCGAACCATCATCGTTGCCCTGAAGAACTTGGTCCATGGCGGTGGCCAGGGCGGTGATGGAAAAGTTGTTTATAAGGTCGGATACCGATTGCCGGGTGCGGAGCCAGTTTTCAACATATGGCTCCGCAAGCTGGGAAAGGCTCATGCCGGCAAAATTAAAGGCAGGCTTGAGCATGTCGGGAAGTGGCCTGGTAACCACGGTCATCAGCCGAGAAGAGTGTATTTCCTCCCCAAGCATGAACCATTTTGACGGCCGGTAAAAATCTGGAGCCATAGGGTCGAGGGTATTGTATCCGCTTGGTGTCGTCCAAATCGCTTCCACAGGGGCGATACGCTCCAGGCTACCCTTGGCCACGGTCCTACGGTCGAGCACCAGCGGCGTGCCTCT
The DNA here is from genome assembly GCA_002450975.1 of Proteobacteria bacterium UBA6915. GTDB lineage: Bacteria > Pseudomonadota > Gammaproteobacteria > UBA6915 > UBA6915 > UBA6915. Next base: position 3,033 of record DKAX01000029.1, on the reverse strand, counting down.
ATCAGCACCACGGACACCAATGGCTATTTGCCCACGTCCAAACAGGCAATCATGCTCCGCCGCCGCCCGGACCACCTCCCGGACCTTCAGGCGCTTGAACTCCTCCTCTATTTTCTTGATCTTGTCGGATGTGTCGTCGTCGTCGTCCTGCTTCGAGGTAAACTCGATCCATTCGCGGGTCAATTCGGTGGAAAGCGCCGATGCCATTGCCCGGTATTCGGAGCGGGTGGCAAGCTGGGCAAGATATGGGAATCCAGGGAACCCACCGCCAGGCAATGACGAATCATTGAAAAACGAATAGGTGGATGTGGTCGTATCCATGGCCAGAACGGGGGACGTTGAACCCTTCGGTACAACTCCTGGCGGGATAAAAGGTTGCTTTATTGGGTAGCAGAAATCCTTTTTCTCTGGCTTGGAATACTTCACCTTGTCCAAGGCCATCCGCAGACCATTCCCTTTCTTCTGCTCCGGGGAGATAGAGGCCTCGGGCCGTTGCTTCTTCTTTGACTTTTTCTTGTTCATCATTGCCCCATGGCCTTGCGGAGGGCCGCTTTGCTGATTTTGAGACGATGGAAAAGCGGATAAAGCCTTCTCAACGCCTGGGTTAACGCATCCACTTGGTCATCATAAGCCGATGCCGGGAATTTTGTCAACTCTCCGGTAAGTTCTGGAACCCACGGTGCTATATCCACATGCGGCAACCAAACGTTCAGGGCTTCCCAGTAGCTGGTTATTGCATGAGCCCTGGCCAACTTGCTCCCGTCCGGCTCAATTGGGATAATCCCGGGTACCGTCGATTTCAGGGTATCGATTACCGCCGGCCCGTTGGCCTTGTCCTCTATCAAGATTTCACGGATAGCCGGCCACTTCTCCGCCAGCTCCTTGACCGCGGTGACGGTATTGGTGAATGACATCCTGTCCCGGACCTGATCCAGCAAATAGCAATCTGCTTTGTATTTCCCCCAGACCTGGCCAACCACAAAGTCAGTTCCGTCGGTGTCTTTAAACGTGCAGTCCCAGGAGGCAATTACCTTGTCGAACTTCTCTGGCAAATCCTTCGGCAGGTAATATTGAATCCCGGATTCTTTGAAAACGTTTCCGCCCAGGGTCATCGGGCTTTGCTGGTACAGGGCCGACCACCAATACTCCGAGAGCAATGTCTTTGTCTCCCTGAGCTTTGCGAGGCTGTGCAGCTTTGGGACAAGGGCACCGAGAGGTAAGAGCGGGTCATACCCTGTTTCACCAGGCTCGTTGATCGCCGGGAACCGGAGGATGGTAAGGCGGGGATCGCCCTGGAAGGCTTTGCATATCCGGGCCGGCAAATCATCCTCTGCCCAGGACGTGGCCATAATGATCTGGCCCGAGTTTTCCGAAAGTCTGGTGGTGAAAACCGATTGGTACCAATTCCAGTGGCCCTCCTTGGTGGTTGGGGAAAGGGCCTCCTTTTCGTTTTTCACCGGATCATCGACAATACCGACATCTACCGGCCGCCCGGTGAGCCCGGCACCAACACCTACCCCAACATATCCGCCGGTTCCGCCAGGCGCCGTGAACTCCCCTGTTCGGTTGATGTCATACCGGCGCCGCTTCACCTCCGACGGGAAAAGCTTCTGGTGTTCCTGCGAGGACAAGTTCCGCCTGACATCCTGGGCCATGGACCCGGCAAGGCCGTCTGAATAGCTGGCCGCGCCTATGCGCCAATGGGGGAATTTACCTAGCAGATACGCCGGGAGCCGGCGGCTTACGATCTCCGATTTGCCGTGCTGCGGAGGGGCCTGGAAAATTAGGATTGGGCGAAGGCCGGCTTGAACGTCTTCAATGAACTTGTCGAGGGCAGCGCAGACCGCTTCAGAAAATGCGGAGGTCTTGTACCCTGTGGAGGTGAACCGGATATAGGCCTTTAGGGATGTCCGGGCACGCCGACGGCGGAGGAGCTCGGCGGCCGCTTCTTTCTTGCTAATCCCCATCGTTCAAAATTGCTTCTAGTTCAGAGTCGCTGTATTCAGCCGCGGATTTTTCATTCTCAGATGGCTGTGTACCGTCAGGTATTGAAAAGGCCTGCCGCTCAAGCTGAATTCGTTTGTGCTGAACTCCGGCTAAAGCCTGCAATGCACTTGCCCGTTCGGTAACCGTGATACCAATTATCTTCTCGACTGTTTTCCCCTGGTACTGACCAATGTAGAGTTTGGTTGGTGGGTTCCCTTCGTCCCCAAGTTCATCAAGCAATTTCTNNGCTCAAGCTGGGCGAGCTTGCTTATATCCTTCCGGTGAGTGCGGACAACCTCCACAACCGTTGCGGCTGCGGAGTCTATGATTTCCTTTTCACTTGCGTTGTCGATGCGGACCGAAGTGCGGACTAACTCAGTGCGGACTTTTTCCTGCACCCTCGAAGAAAGATCCGCTTCAATCCCTTTTTCTTTTTTTCTCTTCCTTATCGTCTTCTCATCACAACCAAGTTGACGCGCTATCTCCCTGGTTGATAATTGCCCGGCACGGATCAGCTTATCCCCAATTTCCCAATCAATTCTTTTCCGTGGTGCCATTATCCATTCCTCATCTGTTCGGATAAATTCTTGGCCCGGGCCCCCACCTGCCTGGCCCATTCTGAATCTACCATTTCTCCAGCGGCCTTGATGTAATCACCCTCAGAAATCGCGGATAGCATCTTCCGAAATTTCAAGAATTTTGGTAACCCCAGGTTGAAGCACATATCCATCAAGGCCCGTTGCCTGTTCTTGGTTAGCCCATCGAAAAAAGGGATTGCAGTCCTCAATTCACCACGGACACGAACGATATCATCACGCAACAAGACAAGTGCCTCTGCCTGTGTAATTCCAACATCCTGGATATTGCGCCCGACGCCGATGGTAAGCTTTCCCCGATTCTCGCAATGGCATTCGGTAATTCCTTTACCACAGCAATCAAAATATGGCTTGAGCATCAACCTCTCATGGCCTATCAACTGCTTTTCAAGTTCGGAATCGGTGATTATCATTTTCTTTGCCCTCATGAAATGGTCGGGGCGAGAGGATT
>DKAX01000069.1 GCA_002450975.1 Proteobacteria bacterium UBA6915 | reverse complement strand
ATTCATATACTCTTCACCCTTCTTCTCTTTGTAGGGGGTAAAAGAGCTGAATGTGGTTGCGTTGTCGCCCGCCATATTTAATCTCCGAATTTGCAAATTTCCATAACATGAGATGCCCCGGACGGATAATTTCCATAAGGAAATTAGGCCCGGTACGTCGAAATCAAGCGCGCATAGATAGCAAAATTTTCCCAACGGCGCAATAAGAAACGGGTTAAAAGCTTTTTCTTTGTCGGTGAATTCCCGGATGTCGGGTGTGGCTAGGGCGAGTGATTGGTTAAAAAAGGTTGAGGGATTTGTAAGCCTCGGGGAAAATAACCAACTTTTATCGGACTTTAAGCGGTTTTATTATGAGTGAACTGAAAGCACTAATTTTTGATGTCGATGGTACGTTAGCGGATACCGAGCGGGAGGGACACCGTCCTGCCTTTAATCAGGCCTTTGTCGAGGCGGGTCTGGATTGGCACTGGTCCGGTGAACTCTATGGTGATTTGCTGACTGTTACCGGCGGTAAAGAGCGAATCCNNGATTTTCCACTGCCGGAAAATGCAGATCAATGGATAGCTCATCTGCACAAACGGAAAACACATTTTTACACCGAAATGCTGGCCAACGGTGCGATTCCTTTGCGTCCAGGGGTTGAGCGTTTAATTGAATCGGCCTGGTCCGCCGGGTTGCGATTAGCCATAGCAACCACCACCACCCCGGAAAATGTCACTGCCTTGTTGGAGAATACCTTGGGTAAAGAGGGGATGAGCCGTTTTGAGGTGGTTGCCGCCGGCGATATTGTACCGGCCAAGAAGCCTGCACCGGATATCTATGTCTACGCCATGGAACGGATGGAGCTTTCTGCAAATCAGTGTTTGGCCTTCGAAGACTCATACAATGGTCTGCGCTCTTCGCAAGGGGCGGGCCTGGTGACCCTGGTTGCGGTAAATGACTATACGCGAGATGATGACTTTACCGGTGCTGCACTGGTGTTGGATCATTGGGGGGAGGCGGATCAACCTTTCCAGGTACTGGCCGGCGATGCCATGGGGGCGAAATTGGTCGATTTGGAATTGTTACGGCGATTGCACAAGGCCCATACATGAAACGAAATGTCGTCCATTTAGCCGATCGTGTCCATGAGATACAGCCATTCCATGTGATGGAATTGTTGGCGCGGGCGCGGCAAATGGAGTTTAACGGTGTCGATGTGGTGCACATGGAAATTGGTGAGCCGGATTTTACTACGCCACAACCTATTATCGACGCCGGCATGCGGGCTATGGCTGAAGGCAAAGTGCACTATACGCCAGCCTTAGGGCTACGTGAGTTGCGTTATGCCGTTTCGGATTACTATCGCAGCCACTATGGCGTCAATGTGTCGTATGAACGTATTGTCATAACTCCCGGAGCCTCCGGGGCCTTGTTACTCGCCTTGGCTGCCATGGTCGGTCCTGGCGATCAAGTATTGATGACCGATCCCGGTTACCCCTGTAATCGTCATTTCGTGCGCTTGTTAGAAGGAGAGGCCGTCGGTATACCGCTAGAGGCCAGTGAGAATTTTCATTTGAGCACTGATTTGCTGGCGGAGTACTGGCAGGAACGCAGCGTGGCCCTGATGTTGGCATCTCCAGCCAATCCCACGGGTAATATTATTCCACCCGATCACCTCAAGGCGTTGGCAGATTGTGTGACTGACTGGGGTGGGCGCTTGATCGTCGATGAAATCTATCAAGGTCTAGTTTATGGGCGCCCCAGCGAAACGGTGTTGCAGCACAGTCAGGAAGCCTTTGTGATTAACTCCTTTTCCAAGTTTTTCCATATGACCGGCTGGAGACTAGGTTGGATGGTGGTCCCGGAAGGCTATATAGAGGCAGTTGATCGACTGGCGCAGAATATTTTTCTGGCGGCACCTACGGTCGCCCAATATGCTGCATTGGCTGCTTTTACACCGGAGACACTGGCTGTCTTGGAGAACCGGCGACAGGAGTTTGTCCGGAGACGAGATTTTCTGGTGCCCGCCTTGCGCGACTTGGGTTTTGGTATCGATCATATCCCGGATGGGGCGTTTTATGTCTATGCATCGAGCCAGCATTTCAGCCGGGATAGCCTGGCTTTTTCTCACCAAGTGTTGGAAAACACCGCCGTGGCCATTACGCCCGGAATTGATTTTGGCGAGTATAAGGCCAAGGACCACGTACGTTTTGCCTATACCACTTCGCTGGAGCGCCTGGCATTGGGTGTAGAACGCTTAAAGTCTTATATAAAGTAATGTATTAACCCTGCCAATTGTTAAATTGTTTAAAGTTTCCCCGCGAAAACGCCGAAAATTTTCATGGTACCACCCATAAAATTATGGGTTTAACACCAGATTCCCTATGGTTTATTGGTTTGTTGGGCAGGGGGGGTGCCTAAAAAATAGGGATGGTGCCATAGGTTGTTTCAAGTGTTTACAGGATTGTTATGCCATTACCAAAGGACAATGAGCGGGTATTAATGGGGGATATCGCAATCGGGCGAGCGCTACCCTATACCATCGTGGATGCTAACGGTCGATTGCTGTTTCGAAAAGGATCGGTAATTGAATCGGAGCGCCAGATCGAGGGTTTGGTATTGCGTGGTCTCTATCGTATGGATCCCAAGCACGAGGATCATGACGATCAGCTGGTCTTTGGTGGCAACAGTCCCTTCTCAAAACTGGCGGAATTCATGCACCGCTTGAAAAAATTCTTCGATGTTTTCTATATGGGGGCTGAGGCAGACCTGGCTGAGCTACCCGGCCGCATTCTCAAGCTGTGCACCGATATTCAAAAAGTCGTGGAGCAGGACAGTGATGCCGTACTAGGTGCAGTGCACCTCTATCACGAAGGCGTCTATACCATTAATCACCCCGTGCACATTGCCGTGTTGTGTGAACTCGTCGGTAAACGCCAGGGTTTTTCCGCGGAAGATCGGATACCAATTTTGGCGGCGGCCTTGACGGCAAACATCGCCATTCTGGCATTGCAGGAGGGCTTGCATGAGCAGAAGGGGCCGTTGACCCAGGATCAACGGGATGAGTTACGCAGGCACCCGGCACGCGGCATGGAGTTTTTGCGTGATTCCGGCATTACCGGTGCCAAGTGGCTCAAGATTGTGGAGCAACACCACGAACGTCTGGACGGCAGTGGCTACCCGGCGGGTTTGGTGGGCAGTGCCATATTGAAGGAAGCGCGCCTGCTGGCGCTGGCAGATTCGTATCATGCTCTGATTTCAGCCCATGCCTATCGGGAAGCCTTTCTGGCGCAGGAGGCCTTGAAGGAGTTGTTGGTCAACGGTACCAAGATTATCGACCCGGATATGGCGCAAATCTTTATCAAAGAAATTGGCGTGCCTCCACCGGGCGCCTATGTGGTGCTCGCAAACGGTGAGGTGGCGATAGTTACCAAGCGGGCACACGACCATGCAACCGCCAAGGTCAATAGTATTATCGGTGTGGATGGGAACCACTACTCCCGTCCCCTCTATCGGGATACCGCCGACGAGCGTTATGCCATTAAAGGTATGTGTAAAGCGCCCAAGAATACGCGTTTAAATCTCTTTACCCTGTGGGGTTACTAAAAAAACGGCCTGGTCCATAGGGAGCCAGGCCGTTTGAGCAAATCGATAAATCTTCTATCTTACGGAACTGCTACGCCAGTATTACCTTTAATGGTGTTCAGTCCTTCACTCTGGTTCCATTGAACGCGCACGTTGTAGCTATAACTGCCAGGTACCACGTAGCTGGTATAGCGGTTGCCATCCACCCACTCGTAGCGGTATGGCGCACCATTCAGACTCTGGCGTGAGGTAACCAAGGTATTAGCAGCCTCGCCATAGCGATAGTAGGTGTTGCCGAACAGGGTAAAACTGCCGATGACCTTGGTCGGACGCGTCCAGGTGGCCACCAGGGGCTTGGCATTATAGTCGGTCCAGGTCCAGTCTTGCAGAACCACCCAGGCACTACCACTCCAGCCATAAATCTTAACGGCGTGGCTCTGGCTGTCCAGGCGGGTGTTGTAGTACGGGGTGGAGACTGAACCGGAACGATGGGCCATCTGCCAGGGGCTGGAGGACCAGAAATCAAACCAATAGCTCGAATAGCTGCCACCACCGGTATAGGCGGCGCTCACGTCCACCAGGCTGGGATCGTTGACCTGGCGGTCATCGCCGGCCAGGACATAGCCGACGTTGACAGTCTCGCCGGCGGCGACGCTGACGTTACGTACCCAGGCGCGACTGAAACCGGTTTCGAAACTGGCCAGGGCATCGGGCCAACTGGTGCTGGTGCCGCTTAACTGCATATAGTCGACAGAGGGATCAGGGCTGCCCAGGTCAACAGAGGTGTCGCTCTTGGCCGCTATCAGGACGTTATAGGTACCTGGGGGGACACCATCCAGTTCAAAGATGCCGTATTTGGTACCGTTGGGGTGAGAATTGGCATAGCCACTGATACGGCTGACTATGGCGCTGTTGGTTGTGCTGTTGATTGCCAGGACATTGGCGCCGTAGAGTTCCTTGCTACCGTCGGCGCTCAGTATGCGTCCATGAATACGCCCGGTAGTGCGTGACAGACGGGGAATATTGGCGTCTGAAAACCAACCGTCATTGCGGGCGTAGAGCCGCGAAACCAGGCTGACGTCGTCGGCGGCCAGGGCGCCGCTGGTGACCACATCGTTTCTGCCTGCGCTGTACGCCATCAATGAGGGAGTTGAGTTGGCGCCGGTTAGCCCGGTGACTGCGTTGCGATTTAACCAGGAGTGGTTGAAAGCGACACCGTGGCCTAACTCCTGTACCAGGGTGGCCTGGGCACTGACCGGGGCTCCGGTATTGGTGGAACGGCGCAGGATTACATCAAATTCAGTGATCTCCGGGATAACACCGTCGGGTTTGGTCAGGTGACCGCCACCCTGACCGCCGTAGGCGTAGGTACCGCCAGCCAGGGTGGCCATATTGAAACCGTCCCGGCTAAAGGTGGTGGTTAGAGCGCGTAAAGTCCCATAACTGAAGTTCAGACGCGCCGAAGGAATGTTTTCCCACAGGCCCATGGCTACAGTGAGGTTGTTTACCAGGGTGGTGATTTCGGTGTCCGTCGAGGCCAGGGTCACCCAAGCAGGTGATCCTCCTTGGACATTGACCGAACGGTTGACGTCAACGGTCTGTACTGGGCTGTTATAGATGTCGGCGGCATTGTTGCCGTAGCCATCCACTAATACGGTTACCCCAGTGGTTTTTTCCTTGTAGCCTTCACCGGCCTGGGCAGTGACCGCCATCGCCAGGGACAGGGCCGCCACGCTTGCCGATCTGGCAATTGTTGCTTTCATCATTGATCTCTCCTTTTTTGCTATGTGATGTAACGAGCATTCCCGATGACCGCCCATGACGGGCTTTCATTAAGAATTGGGTAGATCCGCAGTGTCGACGGACTGCGGATTGACATAGGTGTTGCTGACGTGCTGTCTGATGTCTTCTGGCAGGCTGGTGTCATGACTCATTTGGGCGGCTTTTTGTGGATTGGTCTGCGCCAGCATGTCGGCGGCCATGATTCTGACGCTGGACTCTTCCTGGTTGGAGTGCAGCACCTGCTCCAGAAAGGGGGTGCTTTGCTCGCTGTGTTGGTTGCCGATGTAGCCCAACCAGCCGCGTTTGACATTACTGTCCTGTTCTTTATTAAAGGCGTCCTGACTCTCTTTCAGATCGAAAGTGTCCTGTGAGCGGATAGAGAGCAGAAACAGGCTTTCGTTGCGGTTTTGTGCATCGCTGTCATTGTGGACAACATCGCGCAATACTGTACTGGTGTCCGAATCCTTGACCAGACTCAAACTGCGTACGGCAGTGCGGCGCACCTCGGCGATTGGATCATTGGTGGCGTAATCGGAAAAAGTCTCCACAGGGATGCGGTCGGGCCGCAGGGACATGGCCCAGAGTATGGTCTTGCGCAAACTGATGTCCTGCACGTCTGTGGCCGACAGGCGGGTGAGCAGCGCATCGACATCGGCATCGCTCAAATTGAGGTGATTGGCCAACGCCCAGACCGCCGCCTGTACCTCAACCGGGTTGTCGCTGCTGGCAATCAACTGGCGCAGACTGATGGCATCCAGGTTCATTAGGGCGCCGATGGCTTGTGTGTGGTCAGTGTCTGGTGTGGTGGTTTCGCCAGATGCCAGGTCTTGGCCAAACCCTTCCGGTATGGCGGGTGGGGCACTATGGAAATCGGGAACTTGAGAATTTGCTGGGTTTGTGGAAGTGGGTGGTATTTCTTGGTTGCCAGCAACTTTCATGTCACCGGGGCTGACTGCCGCGTATTGTGTGGTGTGCGTGGCGCTATTGTCATGCGTCGGCGTTTGGCTGAAGTGGAATACGCCAAGCGCGATAATCAGGGCGCTGGCTACAGCAATGGTTGATACAACATATCCGTATTTGGCCGGTTTATTGATTTGCATGATGCCTCCCGTCGGTAATAGAAAAAAGTCTGTGCGACACTGTAGGGGAGGCGGTTGTTGTATGCCGTGGGATATTGGCTATCTGAAATGTAAAAAATTTACTTTTGTTGGTGGCTGCTGCGGCTCTGTAGCGATATGCTTTTGATGTCTGCTGATTTAAATTGTTGAACAACGAACGGGGCTGATGGATGCAAGGACTCTTGGCGGCGTATTTACTCGATGGCGCAGGTGGCGGTAGCACGCTCGACTGGCGCGAGACTATGCGTTGGCAGCCCGAGCGGGGGCTGTTGTGGATGCATATGAATTACAGTGAGCCTTCGGTGCAAAACTGGCTTGGGACGGTCAGCGGTCTGGATCCGATTATTGTTCAGGCCTTGTGTGCCGAAGAGACTAGACCGCGTACCATTCTGCTGGATAGCGGTTTGTTTATGGTTTTGCGCGGCGTCAATCAGAATCCCGGTGCCGAGCCCGAGGATATGGTCTCCATTCGTATTTGGGTGGAACAGGGGCGTATCCTGTCCACCTGTCAGCGGGTATTGCAGAGCGAACAGGATCTGGAGTCGCACATTTTAAATCATCAGGGGCCGCGCAATGCGGCCGATTTTTTGGTGGATCTTTCCTACTTGATTGTTGAGCGGTTGGCCGATGTGGTCGAAGACATCGATAACCTGGTTTTGGCGGTAGAGGAGCGTGTTGATAATGGCCAGGTGTCTGGTGTGCGTGACTCTCTGGCCTCGGTACGTAAGACCATTATCGCCTTAAAACGTTATCTTTCGCCGCAGCGGGATGCCATGACCCGTGTACAGCACGAATACCCGGCCTGGTTTACCGATCGTGATCGATTACACCTGCGCGAGATATCCGACCGTTTGGTGCGATGCATCGAAGACCTGGATGAGGCACGCGAACAGGTGAATGTGATCCAGGAACAGTTGGCCAGCCAAATCTCCGAACAGACCAATCGGCGTATCTATACCTTGTCCCTGGTTGCAGCCATCTTTTTGCCGTTGACCTTTGTAACGGGGTTGTTTGGTATCAATGTCGGTGGTATTCCGGGTGGAGGAAATGCCCAAGGATTTCTCTGGATCAGCTTGGCACTGGCAGGTTTAGCCACAGTATTGTTGTTGGTATTTAAACGCAGGCATTGGTTCTGAATCTTGGTGACTATTTCCGGGCGCGGGAAGTGCCTTTTGAAATATATTGGGACCCCAATCCGACCTGCCGATACAAATTACGGGTACGGTTTCGGCATGGCTAGAGAGCGCCTGTAGGTCATATCAGTAGTGGTGTATGGAAAAGGTTTTTAGTAAAGATTCAAGGGTCAACAATTCATTGCGCCATTCCATCAAGGATGGCGCTTTTTATTCCCTGATGAGCGGCAGTGGTGAAAGTTATTTTTCCGCCTATGCCCTCTATTTTCATGCGACCACTGCCCAGGTCGGACTGTTGGCGACCCTGCCGGTGTTGTTGGCTTCGGGTATGCAACTGTTCTCGGCCTGGCTGGGCCGGCGCATACAACATCGCAAGCGTATTATTCTCGTTGGCGCGGCGATACAAGCCTTTGCCCTTGTCCCCTTGGCGATACTGCCCTGGCTGTATGTCGACTATGCGTTCTACTTTCTGATTGCTACGGCCATCGTCTATTTCAGCGGCTCTAACCTGGCGTCGCCGCAGTGGAGCAGCATGATGGGGGATCTGGTGCCGGAGCGCCGACGCGGGCGTTTTTTTGCCCGACGTACCCGTCTTTGCAGCATTTCGGGTTTTATCGCCCTGGTGGTGGCAGGCCTGTTTCTCGATCTGTTCAATCGTGGTGGTTATACCAAGGCGGGGTATATTTCGATCTTTCTATTTGCCGCCCTGGCCCGTCTGATATCGATCTATCATCTTTGGCGCATGTATGACCCGCCGCTGCCCCAGTCCCGTCGAGAGGTTCACACTGAGCGCAATCTTTGGCAGCGGTTACGCGGATCGCCCTTTGTCCATTTCTCGCTCTACTTTTCCCTGATGCAGTTTGCGGTGGCAATCGCCTCACCCTATTTTGTGGTCTATATGTTGAAAGACCTGCAGTTCTCCTATCTGGAATACACCGTTAGCACCGCAACATCGGTACTGGTGCAGTTTCTGGCCTTGAATCGCTGGGGGCGTATCAGCGATATCTTCGGTAACCGTCTGATCCTGGTGGTGACCGGTTTTCTGATTCCCTGTTTGCCATTGCTCTGGTTGTTCTCCAGTTTCTATTTTTACATCTTATTACTGCAGGCCTTCAGTGGCTTGATCTGGGCCGGGTTTACCTTAAGTGCAGGAAATTACCTCTACGATCTGGTGGAACCGGGCAAGCGCACGCTATACCTGGCTGCGCACAATGTACTGACCGGCCTGGCCGTATTTGCCGGGGCTATGGTCGGCGCCTACCTGAGCAGCCATTTACCCCAAGAGACGGTAATCTCGGGGCACAGCATCGCCTGGGGCAGTGTTTTCATGGGGGTGTTTCTAGCCTCCGGATTGGTCCGATTCGGCGTCGCTTTGGTATTTTTACCTCGCCTCAGGGAGTGGAGGGCGGTTAAAAGCCTGGGGGTGGGTGAGCTGTTTTTCCGTGTATCCCGTTTTCATCCGCTGTCCGGTCTGGTGTTTGATACGATAGTCGGTCGACGAAAGCGTGCCTGAAAAAGGCTGGTTCTGGCGTCATTTCCGCCAAGTCTTTGAATGTTAAATTTTTGTGAATAATCCTTTCGGTCACCAATTAATTGTTGACCAATCCAGTAAGGATAACTATATTAGTAATTACTAAAACATTAATATATGAGGGTTATGTTATGTCTGGACTGATTGCCAATTTTCCCCATGATGGTGTGGTTACTATCAATCGCGTGATTTTGAAACCGGGTTATACCACCGACGATTTGCAGGAGCGGGTGGCCATGTTGTGTGAAAACGTCAAGACCTTCCATTCGGAAACGGGGTTTGTGGGTGGATTTGTCGCCCTGAACAGCGGTCAGGTCTCCAATGAAGGCAGCACCATTGGTCAGGCTGTAGATAGCCCTTTGCGCAACAAAGAGGCCTTGATCATTACCTTCTGGAAAACCTTTGCCGATCATGAGGAGTCTCATCGCAGTGAAACCTTCCAGCCCTTGTTCCAACAGGTGCTGGATTTGTGCGAAAACGGCAACGAAGAGATCGCCTATGAAATGCTGTGGTCCGGAAAGGCCTATAACGAGGACGAGGTCGCAGCCGCCAAAGAGGCTAAGTTGAAATACGCGTCATGACATATACGGGAGGCCTCGGTTTGCGGGCCTCCCGTTACTCTTCTGCTACACGAACAATGCGGTAGTTACCTTTGCCCTGAGCCAGTTTCTCGTTCAGGAAGGGGAGCAGGGTCTGCAGTTGTTGCGGCAATGACCAGGGGGCGTTGACTAGAATCAAACCGCTGCCGTACATGCCTTCTATTAGCGCCGGATCACCCACCTCCAGTTCCACCCGCAGCACGTCTTTAATCGCCATTGATTCCAGTTTCTGCATCATCTCCTTGATGTAGGGTGCCTTCAGCAATGGATACCAGATGATATAAACCCCACCGGGAAATTTTTTGTAGCACTGTGCCAGACTGTCGATCACCGCCGTGTAGTCTTGTTTTTGCTCATACGGTGGATCATAGAGTATGAGTGCGCGTCGCTGCGCGGGGGGCAGTAAGGCGTTAACTCCGGAAAAGCCGTTTTGTTGTTCGATCTTGGTTTGCCTGTCTCCGGCAAAGTGTTTGCACAGGATTTGCCAGTCACTGGGATGCAGTTCGAACAGGCGCAGGCGATCCTGCGTGCGCATTAAATGGCGGGCAAATTGCGGTGAACCGGGGTAGGTTTTCAATTTGCCGTCGGGATTCAGATCCCGAACTACCGACATCATTGCTTGCAGGGCATCTGGCAGGTTGCGGCTTTGCCACAGCTGAGTGATACCTTGCTCGTATTCCCGGGTCTTCTGTGCCTGTTCGCTGGTTAATTGATATTGCCCGGCACCCGCATGAGTATCGATGTAAACAAAGGGTTTGTCTTTTTGCTTGAGGTAGTCGATGACCAGGGCGAGAATGGCGTGTTTCAGTATATCGCCGTGATTACCGGCATGGAAGGCGTGACGATAACTCAACATGGTGTACAGAAAGTCCGGTGACGGGACCGGTATAGGACCACAGGCCGGGCCCTGTGGTCAATAGCCCGTTCTGTCTAGTGCGTAATATTGACCATGGCCAGCGTGGTTGGATCGCTTTCCAGATTGCCGCTATCTAACGCGGTTACACTGAAGTAGTAGGTGCCGCTATTCAGGCCCGATACATAGTAACTTGTTTGTTGTGTATCACGTACTTCGTCCAGAAGTCTGAGTTTCTCCTCTGACCGTCCATAATAGATGCGATAGCCGGTCAGATCTTTTTCGGTCAAAGGGTCTTTATAAAAAAGTGGGGTTTCCCATTGCAGATATACTTGGTAGTCACCGTCCGGGTCATCGGAAAGGTTGCCGCAACCGGTGAAAATTGCTGAACTGATTAGGAGGTACAAAAACTTATATTTTTTCATCATAGGGGTCCGCGATTCCAAAACTACTAATACAGAGAATCGGCACCATCATACACAAGGTATAGAGTAAAGGCTGGAATTGAGGTCACACTACGGGTGGTCAACCGGTCATAAATCGGTAAATTTACGCCTTTTGCTTTAGCCAGCTTGCTGGAGCCAGCTGCGGATTCCATCGAGTACATACTGTACCGCCAGCGCCGACAGAACCAGGCCGAACAGGCGGCTAACAACATTGGCCCCGGTTTCACCAATCAGGCGCATCAGCAGAGGGGCGAAGATCAGGGCCAGGTAGGTGAGCAGACAGACCAGAAAAATGATCGCGATCATGCCCACACTTAAGTTGAAATCGTCTGCCGACGAGGACATCAGCAGAACCGTAGTCAAGGCGCCCGGACCGGCGATCAAGGGAAAGGCCAGGGGAAAGACAGAGATATCCTGTTTGTGTTCCGCCTCTTCCTGTTCGCTGTAGGTGGTGGAGCGCAGTCCTGATTGTCGGGCGAATACCATGTCGATGGAGAGCAGAAAAAGCAACAGTCCACCGGCAACACGAAAGGCGGGCAAGCCGATACCTAAACTCTTTAGAAGCAGGTCACCTAGAAAGAAAAAGACCAGCAGCATGCCGGTCGCCAGCAAGGTACCTCGCGCAGCCATTCGGCGCAGATAGCGGGGATCATTGGAGTGTGCCAGGGTGGTGAACATTGCGGCCAGCCCAACGGGATCGACAACGATCAGAAACACAACCAGAGTGTTTATCAACAGTTCCAGATTATCGGTCATAAATCGGGCTTTTTACCCTGGAAACGTCTATGTACCCCCCGTTGCATGCTGCGGAAGGATGCCTCCATGATGTCCATGCCCACCAGGATGACGACTGTCAGTATGGCAAGTTTGATCCCCACCAGGAAATGGTCCAACGCAATAATGACTCCGATGGCCGCCAGCATCCAGATGGTGGCGGCGGAGGTGACTCCCATGACCATGCCATCACGGGTCAGCATGACTCCTGCACCGAGAAAGCCGATGCCGGTTATGACCTGACCGATAACCCTCGAAGGATCGGTATGGGCGCCGAGCAGTGTATTGGCCGCAGCGACGAACACATAGGTGCCCAGGCAGACCAGCGCACTGGTTCGTACGCCCACGGGTTTGCCCATCAACTGTCGCTCCAGGCCGACGATTGTGCCCGACAGAATGGTGGCGGCTATGCCATTCCAGCTTAAGGGGGCCACGGAGAAAAAATCAGCCAGTGTCACGCGTTCACCTGCACTTTTCTATTTAAAGAGATTCTTTGCCAGAGAATAGCAATAGTCAGACCAAATTCGAAGCAGTCGGGTAGACAAGATTTTCAACAAAATCCGTTTGACTATCGGTAAGGGCTTTGCCAGACTTCACCCATGACGATCCATTCCATTCACACAACGAAGCGAATTTTGATGCCACTGCCGGTGCATTTTGTGCTGTGGCATCGCATGTGTGTGTGGTCGGGGGGAATCGGGATTCGTTAAGTAGTCACAAATCTACTGTTTTTCTAAAAGGCCACTGATCAAAGATCCGTGGCCTTTTTATTTGCATAGGGAGCAGCGTAATGTCAGTGCCAATGGCCTATTTAGGTGTGGTTTTAATCTGGACGACGACGCCACTTGCGGTCAAGTGGAGCGCCGAGGGCAGCGATTATCTTTTCGCCATTACCAGCCGTACCTGGCTGGCGGCCATATTGTGCCTGATGCTGGTGGCATTGCTACGTCATCCGTTACCCTGGCACCGTCAAGCCTTGAAGGTCTATATGGTGAGTGCGGTTGGTCTGTTCGGTTCCATGATCAGTGTCTATTGGGCATCGCAGTTCGTCACCTCAGGGCTGATAGCTGTAATCTTTGGCTTGTCGCCCTTGATGACCGGTGTTTTGTCGGCCTGGTTGTTGCGCGACGGTAGTCTGACTGCCAGTAGGATTGTGGCCAAGCTGTTTGGTGTGGCCGGTCTGGCGATTATATTTTTACAGGGAATAAGTACCGGTGAGCACGTCGTTGCGGGTATCTCGATGTTATTATTTGGCACCTTGTTACATTCGGTGGTATTGGTGACCTTGAAACGCATCCCGCTGGATGCCTCAGCACTTAGTATTAACACCGGAGGTATGTTGCTGGCTTTGGTCCCATATAGTCTGTGCTGGGTACTGTTGCGTGGTGAATTGCCCGAACATATCACCAATACGGCGATCTATGCGATTGTTTACCTGGGTGTTATCGGTTCAGTGTTGGCATTCGTGTTGATGTTTTATATATTGAAACGTACCTCGGCCACTGCCGTGGCACTCATAGCGTTGATCACGCCGGTGTTGGCGCTGTTGATGGGTAGTTGGCTAAATAACGAGATTATCGAACCGCGTACGATGTTTGGGACATTGATGATTTTGGGCGGCTTGTTGATATATCAGTGGCCGGCGTTGCGTGTGTATCGCTCCAAATTCAAGCGCGTCGTAGGCAGATCACCGATTTGACGGGAGAGAAATCATGTTGAGAGTTGTAAAAGGATTCGTGCTAAGTTTGGCGGCCCTCGCCGGCGGCAACGCCGTCTGGGCCGGGCAGGTTGAGATAGTTGCCGTAGAGTTTCAGCGGTCTGGTGGGCAGTGGGTTGTTCACACTACCCTGAAACACGATGATACCGGTTGGGATCACTATGCCGATGGTTGGCGTGTGGTTTCAGCCGACGGCAAACAGGTATATGGCGAACGCACTCTGTTTCATCCTCACGAAGATGAGCAACCATTTACCCGCAGTCTGAGCGGAGTATCAATTCCCTCCGGTATTGTAGAGGTCTTTGTCGAGGCCCACGATAAAGTCCATGGCTGGAGTCCGCAACGGATCAAAGTACTGCTTGATCGGGCATCTGGTGATCGTTTTAAAGTGACGCGTTGATGGTCGTCCGCTCAGTACAGGCGATATTTCTGTCGGTTTTGTTATCGATAGGAGATGTTTCCTGGGGGGCTGATTCCAGAGTTAAGTTACAGCCGCTCTTTCCCGGAAAACATTTTTCCGCGCCCGTTGCACTGATTCAGCGACCGGACGGAAATTGGTATCTGGTCGAACAAACCGGCGTTGTCCAACTACTGGATTCGGCCGGCAATTCTCAGGTGGCGCTCGATATTACCAACCGGGTCCGGTATGGCGGTGAACGCGGATTGTTGGATTTGGCCCTGCATCCCGAGTTTCAGCGAAATGGCCGCGTGTTTCTCTCCTATACCACGGAACGGGGCGGGCAATTGGTTTCGGTAATCTCGGAACTGAACTCACTTGACCAAGGACGGGGTCTGGATAGGGCAAGCGAGCGGGAAATCCTGACAGTAGGCCAACCTTATGGCAATCACAATGGCGGCCACATTGCCTTCGGACCCGATGGATACTTATATATAGGTCTCGGTGACGGCGGTTCAGCAGGTGACCCCCAGGGTAATGGCCAAAACCGCCTGACCTTATTGGGGGCGTTGCTTCGACTGGATGTGGATACCAAGGCGGGTAAACCCTATGTCATTCCCTCTGACAACCCCTTCATACGAGGCGGTGGTAGGCCGGAGCTCTTTGCCTGGGGATTGCGTAACCCCTGGCGTTGGAGCTTCGATGCACTTACAGGGGATCTTTGGCTGGCGGATGTGGGACAGGATGACTGGGAAGAGGTCAATCTTATTCGCAAAGGCGGAAATTATGGCTGGAATATCCGGGAGGGGGCACATTGTTATAAGGGAGAGAATTGCCGTCAGGAGGACTTGATTCCGCCAGTTGCGGAATATAGCCACGATTTGGGATGTTCGGTAACGGGCGGTTTTGTTTATCGAGGCAAGGCCATACCCGACCTAAAGGGTCTTTATCTCTATGGCGATTTTTGTAGCGGCCGGATATGGGGGGTGCGTGTGGGGGAGGCCGCGCAACTGTTATTAGCTTCGGGAAAACGGATCTCCTCCTTCGCCCAGGATCGCGATAACGAACTCTATGTGCTTGATTATGGCAAGGGGGAGGTATTCCGAATTACGACACGGTAGTATTTTTTGTTTATTTTCCCCTAATTTAAATCTTCGCTTGAATTTCCCCGACGGTTTTTGTAACATGCGCAGCTCTCGAGTGCGGGGTGGAGCAGTCTGGCAGCTCGTCGGGCTCATAACCCGAAGGTCGCAGGTTCAAATCCTGCCCCCGCTACCAATTCAGGTAGCAATAGAAGGCCCCGTAAGGGGTTTTTTATTAACTGTTCGACACCACTCGCGTAGGGCGACTGCTTGGCGTTATGGCGCGCAAAGGCTATAATGCGTTGAACGATAAGATGTTAATAACTAAAGTGGGCCTTGGGCCCACTTTTTGTTTCTGGGTGCGGAGTTATGGCGATAGCGCCAAAATATATACGGGATGTAATTGAGCCGGCAGTGACCGGTTTGGGTTATGAATTGGTCGGTGTAGAGTACCTCTCGCAAGGGCGCCATTCCACCTTACGTATCTATATAGATCATGAGGATGGTATAACCCTGGACGATTGCGGGCGAGTCAGTCATCAGGTCAGCGGTGTTTTGGATGTCGAAGACGTGATCAAGGGCAACTATGCCCTGGAGGTATCCTCGCCGGGCCTGGATAGGCCTCTGTTTACCCTGGAGCACTTTGTACGTTTTCAGGGGCGGGAAGCCAAGGTGAGATTGCGGGTGGCTCAGGAAGGGCGTAAGAAGTTTACCGGCTTGATTCTGGGTGTGGAAGGAGAGCAGGTGTTATTGCAGGTTGACGGGCAAACAGTAGCATTGCCCATAGGCATAGTCGAAAAAGCGAATTTGGTGCCGGATATTTAGTTGGCCATTGGAGATTGGTTATGAATAAAGAGATTCTGTTGGTTGTTGACGCGGTTTCCAACGAGAAGGGTGTCGAGAAAGAGATTATTTTCGAGGCCATTGAAGCTGCGTTGGCGACGGCAACCCGCAAGCGTCATCTTGCCGATATCGATGTACGCGTCGCTATCGATCGCAAGACCGGAGATTACGATACTTTTCGTCGCTGGTTGGTTGTACCCGACGACGAATTGGAGAGTCTGGAGCGCCAGACGACCTTGAGCGCCGCGCAGGTGGAGAATCCTGATATTCAGGTAGGCGACTATGTGGAAGATGAAATCGAGTCGGCCAGCTTTGGTCGTATTGCCGCCCAAACGGCCAAGCAAGTAATTATGCAAAAGGTACGCGAGGCCGAGCGTGCACGCGTGGTGGATGCCTATCGCAGCCGTAAGGGTGAACTGATTACCGGTGTGGTCAAGCGCCTGGAAAAGGGCAGTGTTATTTTGGACTTAGGCAATAATATCGAGGCCTTGATTGCGCGAGAAGATTTGATTCCACGCGAATCCGTTCGTCCCGGTGATCGTTTGCGCGGATATTTGAAAGACGTGCGCTCCGAGGCCCGTGGCCCACAACTGTTTGTTAGTCGAACCGCTCCGGAGTTTCTGGTAGAGCTGTTCAAACTGGAAGTGCCCGAAGTCGGCGAAGGCTTGATTGAGATCAAAGGGGCAGCCCGTGATCCCGGTTCTCGCGCCAAGATCGCAGTTCAGGCCAAAGATGCCCGTATCGATCCTGTCGGCGCCTGTGTCGGGATGCGCGGTTCTCGCGTTCAGACGGTTTCCAACGAATTGGCCGGCGAGCGCGTCGATATCATTTTGTGGAATGAGAACCCGGCTCAGTTCGTTATCAATGCCATGTCACCGGCTGACGTGGTGTCGATCGTTGTCGACGAAGAGTCCAACAGTATGGATATCGCGGTAGTTGATGAACAGCTGTCTCAGGCTATCGGTCGCGGCGGGCAGAATGTTCGACTGGCCAGCCAATTGACCGGTTGGGAACTGAATGTCATGACTCAGTCGCATGCAGAAGAAAAGACCGAGGCGGAGACTGAGGCGACTCAGAAGCTGTTTATGGAACAGCTTGATGTGGATGAAGAGGTAGCGGCAATCCTGGTACAGGAGGGCTTTTCCACTATCGAAGAGGTGGCCTATGTGCCTGCCCATGAAATGATTGAGATCGAAGAGTTTGATGAGAACATCGTCGAGGAGTTGCGTAATCGAGCCAAAGATGTCCTGTTAACTCGGGCGATTGTCCGTGAGACCACCGGAGATGATGGTGAGCAGTCTGATGATCTGATGTCCGTGGATGGGATGGATGCCCTGTTGGCCAAGAAGCTGGCCGACATTGGCGTGGCATCCATGGAAGATTTGGCCGAACTTTCGGTGGATGAATTGATGGCAATCGAGGGAATGAACGAAGAGCGCGCAGCGCAATTGATTATGGCGGCCAGGGCGCCGTGGTTCGCGAGTGAGCAAAACGGTTAATAATTTGGAGTG
The DNA here is from genome assembly GCA_002450975.1 of Proteobacteria bacterium UBA6915. GTDB lineage: Bacteria > Pseudomonadota > Gammaproteobacteria > UBA6915 > UBA6915 > UBA6915. The sequence goes on along the minus strand of DKAX01000069.1, from coordinate 21,993 downwards.
AGTTGTATGTCTGATGTGACGGTACGACAATTTGCAGGGGTAGTGGGGATACCGGTTGAACGCCTGTTGGCGCAACTGGGCGAGGCTGGTCTCGAGGTAAAGAATGCCGACGATACGATCAGCGACGACCAGAAAATGCAGTTGCTGAAACATCTGCGCAGCAGTCATGAGAGCACCGAATTATCCGGCATTGTTGAGCCTAAGAAGATTACCTTGAAGCGTAAGACTGTCAGTCAGTTGAAGCAATCGGGCAGTCAGGGGCGTGCGGCCAAGACAGTCAATGTCGAGGTGCGTAAAAAGAGAACCTATGTCAAACGGGCGGTTTTGACCGAGGATGCCGAGCGCGAGGAAGCGGCGCGTAAGCAGGAAGAAGAGGAAAAACGTCGGGCGGAACAGGCCGTTTTGCAGGCCGAGCAGAAGGCACGTGAGGAAAAAGAGCGCGCCGAGGCGGAATTGCTGCGTCAGGCAGAGGAAGAGAAGGCACGTAAGGAGGCTGAAGAGATTGCCGCGGCACAAGCCAAGGCCGCCGTGGAGCAGACGCCGGCTACTGAAGCTGCGGCGGAGCCCAAAGGCAAGGCACGAGAAGCCAAGGCTGCACCTAAAGAGGTTCGCCCCGGAAATGATGCGCGCCCTGCCAGTAAAGGCAAGCGCAAACCTTTTGAATCAGAGGATGATCGCGGTACCCGTTATGGGCGTGAAGAACTACATGTGACTACCGGTAAATCCGGCAAGCGCCGTAACAAAAAGGGAGGCGGTGCTCGTTCAGGCGCGCAAGGCAGCGCAGAGCACGGATTTGCCATGCCTACAGCACCTATCGTGCGTGAAGTCACCATTCCTGAAACCATTACGGTAGGTGAGCTGGCCCAAAAGATGACCATCAAGGCCTCCGAAGTGATTAAGGCCCTGATGAATCTGGGGACCATGGCCACCATTAACCAGGTGTTGGACCAGGATACAGCGGCCCTGTTGGTCGAGGAGTTGGGTCACAAGGTTAAACTGTTGAAGGAAAATGCCATAGAAGATGCCTTGTATCTGGGCAGCGAAGGTACCGGAGAGCAGTTAACACGCGCCCCGGTGGTAACTATCATGGGTCACGTCGACCATGGTAAGACCTCATTACTTGATTATATTCGTACCTCATCCGTGGCATCCGGCGAGGCTGGTGGAATTACCCAGCACATCGGCGCTTACCATGTCGATACACCCAAAGGTAGCATTACCTTCCTGGACACTCCCGGCCATGAGGCATTTACCGCAATGCGTGCACGCGGCGCCAAGGCAACGGATATTGTCGTACTGGTAGTTGCTGCGGATGACGGCGTAATGCCCCAGACTCGTGAAGCGATTCAGCATGCACGTGCTGCCGAGGTTCCTATTATCGTCGCCGTAAACAAGATGGATAAGCCCGAGGCACAGCCTGATCGGGTCAAGCAGGAGTTGGTTAATGAAGGTGTAATCCCCGAGGATTGGGGTGGAGACACCATGTTTGTCCATGTCTCAGCCAAGGCCGGGACCGGTGTCGATGAATTATTAGATGCTATCCTGCTGCAGACCGAGGTGATGGAGTTGACGGCTATTGTCAATGCGCCTGCTCGAGGTGTTGTCGTTGAATCGCGTCTGGACAAGGGACGTGGTACCGTTGCCACGGTACTGATTCAGAACGGTACATTGCGCAAAGGTGACATTCTGTTGGCCGGCCAGGAATATGGTCGCGTACGCGCCATGGTTGATGAAAACGGCAAACAGATTGATGAGGCCGGCCCCTCTATCCCCGTGGAGGTATTGGGTCTGGCAGGTTCACCCAATGCCGGCGACGAGGCCTTTGTCGTTTCCGATGAACGTAAGGCCCGTGAAATCGCCCTGTTCCGTCAGGGCAAATTCCGCGACTTGAAACTGGCCCGCCAGCAGAGCGCCAAGCTGGAGAATATGTTCTCCAGTATGGAAGAGGGTAAGGTCAATACACTGAATCTGGTCATCAAGGCGGACGTGCAGGGTTCTGTAGAGGCTCTGGGCGAGGCCTTGACCCGCCTGTCCACCGATGAAGTGCGCGTCAAGATTGTGGCCAGTGGTGTGGGTGGAATCAACAGTTCCGATGCCAATCTGGCGGTGGCCTCTAATGCGGTCATAATCGGTTTTAACGTGCGTGCCGATGCCTCCGCCAAGAAGGTGATCGAGGACGAAGGTTTGGATCTGCACTACTACAGCATTATTTATGATGTGATTGACGAGGTAAAACAAGCCCTGAGCGGTATGTTGGAACCGGAGTACAAGGAAGAGATCATCGGTTTGGCCGAGGTACGCGACGTCTTCCGTTCTCCCAAGTTCGGAGCTATCGCGGGTTGCTTGGTGGTGGATGGTGTAGTCAAACGCAGTAATCCGATTCGCGTTCTGCGTGACAACGTGGTGATATATGAAGGTGAGCTGGAGTCTTTACGTCGCTTTAAAGATGATGTCAGCGAGGTACGCAGTGGCACTGAGTGCGGTATTGGTGTGAAGAATTACAATGATGTCAAAGCCGGTGATCAGATCGAGGTCTATGAACGGGTGTTAGTGAAGCGTAAGTTGTAGGCGCTCGCAGGTATTTATGGCAAAGGAATACAGTCGAAGTCAGCGTGTTGGTGATCAGATTCAGCGCGAGTTAGCCGCCTTGATTCAGTTTGAGATCAAGGATCCGCGTATAGGCATGACTACCGTTACTGCCGTCGAGGTAAATCGGGAGTTTGATAAGGCGTTGGTCTACGTAACCGTCATGGGGGATCAGGAAAAAATCGATTCCACACTGCGTGGTCTGCAACAGGCAGCGGGATTTTTGCGCAGTGAATTGGCCAAGCGGCTGAAAGTGCGGACCACGCCGCGCCTGGAATTTCGTTACGATGAATCACTAGAAAGAGGGCTGCGTATGTCGGCCCTGATTGACCAGGCAGTGGCCAAGGAAAAAGGCCGCAATGACGAAGACGAGTAAGCAGTCGGTTGTAGCGGGGTCAGTGTTGTGGGACGAGGGCGGGCCAAGGGCCGCAATGTAAACGGCATATTGCTACTGGATAAACCGGAAGGCATTTCTTCCAATGCTGCGCTGCAGCACGTCAAGCGCCTGTTCAATGCAACCAAAGCCGGCCATACCGGTAGTCTGGATCCCATGGCGACGGGTATGTTGCCTATTTGCCTGGGCGAGGCGACCAAGATTTCCGGTTTTTTGTTGGATGCCGACAAGCGCTATCGTTGTACCTGCCAGCTGGGTATCAAAACTAGCAGCGGGGATAGAGAAGGCGAGGTGCTGGAGCGGCGACCGGTTGGGAGTTATAGCCAACAGCGTGTGAGTGAAGTCTTGGCAGGATTTGTTGGCGAAATTCAACAGATTCCCCCCATGTATTCTGCTATCAAGCGCCAGGGCGTACCCTTATACAAACTGGCTCATCAAGGCATCGAAATAGAGCGTGAGCCGCGTAGTGTGACCATCCACAACCTGGATTTGGTTTCCCAAACAAAGGAGCAATTGGAGCTGGCAGTGCATTGCTCCAAGGGTACTTATGTCCGTACCCTGGCCGAGGATATTGGCGAACAACTCGGTTGTGGGGCACATCTGGTCCAGCTGCGTCGTACTGAGGTTGGGTCTTTTGCCGGACAGTTAATGCATACCTTTGATGAGTTGCAAGCGGTTGCCGAGCAGGGTTTGGGGGCTTTGGATGCTCTATTGTTACCCGTAGAGTGCGCCCTTGAAGATTGGCCCGACATTAAATTAACGGACGATGCAGCATTTTATCTGCGGCGTGGTCAGGCTGTTTTTGTACCGCAGGGACCGACCAGTGGTCTTGTGCGCCTTTTCACCCAGAAGTGTCAATTTTTGGGTATTGGCCAGATCCTGGATGATGGTCGGGTAGCACCGAAACGAATGATGGTGTTATAAGTATTATTAATGGGTTTTGTATCTTTGTATTGATGGTGGCCAGTTCGGGCGCCGTAAGGCCGGAGGCTAGATACGAAGTTTATCCTAGCCCTGACGAGGCGGGAGTTTTTCGCAGTTTGAGCTGATTTGCCGCCCAAATTGGTGGTTTTATAGAGATTTATCTTGTCCCTGATAGGGGACAACGGTAATATACGCCCTTCGTTATTCCATTGAGACTGGCAGGAGTTTGTTTTATGGCATTTGGAGCTGAATCCAAGGCAGCAGTTGTTAAAGAATACCAGCGTAAACCGGGAGATACGGGTTCTACCGAGGTCCAGGTTGCGCTTTTAAGTGCCCGTATCGACGACTTGTCCGAGCACTTCAAGACCCACAATCATGACCACCACTCCAGACAAGGTCTGTTGAAGATGGTGAGTCAGCGCCGCAAATTGCTGGACTATTTAAAGCGTAAGAATCTGGAAGGCTACCGTGAGCTGATCGCTCGCCTGGGACTTCGTCGCTAATTCTTTTTACATCCAGCACTTAGGAACTATAAGTGAAGCCAATAAAAAAAGTTTTTCAATACGGCGAGCACACCATAACCTTGGAGACGGGCGAGATCGCCCGCCAGGCCACGGGTGCCGTTATGGCAAGTATGGGCGATACCGNNCCCTTGACGGTCAACTACCAGGAGCGTACCTACTCGGCTGGTAAGATCCCCGGCGGCTTTTTCAAACGCGAAGGAAGACCGTCTGAGAAAGAGACTCTAACCTCCCGCCTGATCGATCGCCCCATTCGTCCCCTGTTCCCCGATGGTTTTAATAACGAAATTCAAGTCATCGCCACGGTTATGTCTCTGGACACCAATATCGATCCGGACATTATCTCCATGATCGGCGCCTCTGCCGCGTTGAAGCTGACCGGTACTCCTTTTATGGGTCCCATCGGCGCTGCCCGCGTTGGTTTTAAAGATGGTCAATACCTATTGAATCCCACTTACGGCCAGTTGGAAGGTTCCGAGTTGGATCTGGTGGTGGCCGGTACTGAAAATGCCGTATTGATGGTCGAGTCAGAGGCCAAAGGTCTTTCTGAGGAGGTCATGCTGGGCGCTGTGGTCTATGGCCATGAGCAGATGCAGGTCGTTATTAAGGCGATTAATGAATTTGCCAAGGAAGTAGGCGTCGAATCCTGGAACTGGCAGGCACCTACTAAGGATCAAGCTTTGGCGCAAGCGGTGGCGGAAAACGGTGAGTCTTCCATTAAAGAGGCCTACACTATCCGCGAAAAACAGGATCGTTACACTCGACTGGGTGAAATTCGTGATGCCATCATTGGCAAGCTGGTGCCCGCTGAGGGCGAAAGCGCTTGGAATGCTCAACAGGTTCGCGATGCCATCTCCAGCCTGGAAAAGAAGATAGTCCGTAGTCGTATCCTGGATGGTCAGCCCCGTATCGACGGTCGTGATACGCGCAGTGTCCGTCCTATTACTGTACGTGTTGGTGTGCTGCCGCGTACCCACGGCTCTGCCCTGTTTACCCGTGGTGAGACTCAGGCCCTGGTAGTGACTACGCTGGGTACCGCCCGTGACGCCCAGACGATCGACGCCATCGAAGGTGAACGTAAAGACCATTTTATGTTCCACTATAACTTCCCGCCCTACTGTGTGGGTGAAACCGGTATGGTTGGCAGCCCCAAACGTCGTGAGATCGGCCATGGGCGTCTGGCCAAGCGCGGCGTAGCGGCGGTGATGCCTCCCGTTGATTCCTTCCCTTACAGTGTGCGCGTAGTATCGGAAATCACTGAATCCAATGGTTCCAGCTCCATGGCATCGGTTTGCGGCAGCAGTCTGTCTTTGATGGATGCAGGTGTGCCGGTAAGTTCACCGGTTGCCGGTATTGCAATGGGTTTGATTAAGGACGAAAACAAATTCGCCGTGTTGAGCGATATCCTGGGTGATGAAGATCATTTGGGTGATATGGATTTCAAAGTAGCTGGTACAGCCAATGGCGTTACCGCTCTGCAGATGGATATCAAGATCGATGGTATTACCAAAGAGATCATGCAGGTTGCCCTGGCACAGGCCAAAGAGGGACGTTTGCATATCCTGGGTAAAATGAACGAGGTGATTTCTTCACCGCGTCAGGATATGTCGGATTACGCGCCTCGTTACATCACCATGAAGATCAATCCGGACAAGATCCGCGATGTGATCGGCAAGGGTGGTGCCACTATCCGGGCCATTACCGAGGAGACCGGCACCAGTATCGACATTACCGATGATGGTATGGTCAAGATAGCCTCTGTCGATAGCGCAGCTGGCCGTGAGGCGCAACGCCGTATCGAGCAGATTACCGCAGAGGTCGAAGTTGGCATGATCTACGAGGGCAAGGTATCCAAGTTGATGGATTTCGGCGCCTTTGTAACTATCCTGCCCGGAAAGGACGGTTTGGTGCACATCTCACAGATCTCTGAGGAGCGTGTCGAAAATGTCAGTGACAAGCTGTCTGAAGGTGATATTGTAAAAGTGAAGGTCCTGGAGATCGACAAACAAGGCCGCATTCGCTTGAGTATGAAGGCTATCGGCTAGGTTGTTAGTTGATTTGAAAGGGGCCGTAAGGCCCCTTTTTCGTTTTATGGTTTCCAGTTGGAATTCATCAGCCATTGTTCGAATTTTTCCGCTGAGAGCGGCGGACTGATGAAGTAGCCTTGGACGCGATCGCAGCCCATTGCCTTTAATTTGTCCATCGTCGCCTGGTTTTCCACCCCCTCAGCAATAACAATCATATCCAGGTCATGGGCCATGTCGATAATGGCACGTACAATGGAAGTGTCATTTTCGTTGTGGATCATGTCACGAACAAAGGAGCGATCTATCTTTAGGTGGGATAGTGGCAGGCGCCGTAGCTGTATCAATGATGAGTAGCCGGTTCCAAAGTCATCAATTGCCAGTTTGAAGCCCTGTGTATGAATTCGTTTGAGTATATCTATGGCGCGGTCTGGATCGGAAAAGATTGCGCTCTCAGTCAATTCCAGTTCAATACGCGAAGGATCGATTTCCAGCTGATTGACAATATTGATCAGCTGATCCGGTAATGTCTCATCCTGCAGATTGCGTGCTGAGATGTTTACCGCCATTTCGACATAAATACCCTTGGCCTCCCAGGATCGATATTGCCATAGCGTTTTTTTAAATACTTCCAGTGTAATTGGCTCGATCAAGCCTATTTGTTCCGCTAGCGGGATAAATTCAATTGGCGATACCAGCCCTCTACGAGGATGCTCCCATCGCACCAGCGCTTCGGCGCTGTATACTTTGCATGTTGTCAAATCCACTTTTGGCTGGTAGTACACTACTAATTGGTCGTTCTGTATTCCCTCCCGTAGTTCTGTACCGATGGTGAGTTTTTTAATAGGATTCATATCCAGGCCATGTTCGTACTGCGTATAGCCAAGTCCATTTTGTTTGGCGGTATACATGGAAATGTCGGCTCTGCGCAATAATGTGGAAGAATCCCGGCCATGGTCGGGAAATACTGCGATACCGATGCTTGGGCCTATGTGTAGCGTCCGGCCTGCCGTGACAATCGGTTTATGCAGAACCATCATCAGTTTTTCCGTAAATGCCACTGCCTGTGCTGGTCCTGCGCTGACCAGAAGTACTGCGAACTCATCTCCCCCCATGCGGGCAACTACATCTGTAGGTCTTGCGGTTTCTAGTAATCTCGATGCAATATGCCTGAGTACTGTGTCACCAACTTGGTGGCCCAGTGCATCATTTATTTCTTTGAAAAAATTCAGATCCATTAAAAGTATTGCGAAAGGGGACCCATCCTTGCTGCAGGATTCGACAGAATTTTTAAGTTTGTTGCTGAAATAATTCCTGTTAGGTAATCCAGTTAGTTCGTCATGTATCGCCCGATAGGCGAGTTCCTGTTGTTGTTCGTTAATCTGTTTTGTGAGCGCTGTGATTTTGGGTCGTAAAAAAATGATTAATGAAAGGGTGAGGACTATGTAAGCGAAGGTTATATATAAACCTCTCTTATATGCGAGCTGTATTTGTCGCAAAGTTGGAAGTTCGTCAAATCCAATTATTAGTGTGCCCTTGTCTGTCCCGTTAAAGTCAATAACTTTAAGTTGATTGTAATATGTATAATCGTTGTTTTGACCGAATTCACTGTCGTTCAATATCTTCTCTGGGGATGATGGAGCGCCAATTGTTATCAAATTTTTACTGTTAACGTCAATCAGTTGAATATAGGTAATCATGCCACTGAGTGCGGCTTCTTCGAAAAAAGGACGGAGCGTCTCCGTTTGGAAGTTGTTGGCAGCGTGTTTAGAGAACAAGTACGTTTCTGTTTTGGCGTTGTCTATGAATTTCTCTTCGTAGCCTTTCTCGACAATATACAGCACGCCCCATAATAGGAAGGGAAGCAACAATGTGTTGATTGCCAGAATTAGAAGGAAAAGTCTTCTGGTTAGTCCGAAATTACTAGTTGTGTTTCTGGTCGTCATATTATGAATATTTGTGAATATGCCTTAATCCGGTAAGATTCGGTAATTGCTCAAACATTTCCGCTGAATTGTTCATGTCTATTTTTCGTGATTATGGGCATGCATATCCGATGTTTGTCTTTCCGTTCTAAATATGTTTTTTTGAACAAACTCTAGTAATAGTCCGCGTTGTCTGGGAATCAGCGTTTCACATTCGTGTTTTATCGGCATTGTGGCTAACATTTCAAGCAGAAAAACCTGCCTTCTCCCGGTGTTTGGAGTGGTTGCTGATTTAGCTGGACTGATGGGAGGAGGCCAGGAGATTGTGGTTCACCGGTTTTAGTTGGAATGAGCTGATTTAAATTAGGGCTAAAGCAAGCATTTACTTTGCCGATACCCTACCTGGGCCGGTACTGAGTAACGTATTGATTTGCATGACTAGAGCGGGGCGACAGCCGGATCAGTCCCCGTATGGGTATACAGGAGATAGGTTATGTTTAGCCGTTGTGCACGAATTTCGTTTTTTGCCCTTGGTATCACTTTTGGGCTCGCCGGTTGCGCCAGTAGCGATGTCGAGGAATTGCAGCAGGATTTGGATCTGTTAGTCACTGATGAGGCTAAGGTACCTTGTGCGGATTGTAGTGACTCAGAGCCTGCCAAAGTCGCCGACAATCATTATATAAAGATGGAAGACAACAGTTCCAAATTGAATCAGGTCAAAATCAGTGCTACCGGCTATGGGGCACCTCCCAAGAGTTACTATCCCGACGGGCAACGTCGTTTGATGGCGTTGCGCGCAGCGAAACTTGATGCGTTACGGTCTCTGGCAGAACGTATCAATGGAATTCGGATATGGGGTGGAACGACGATTGGAAACATGGTTGTGGAAAAGGACCGTTATAGGGCCATATTGGATGCCTATGTTCGTGGGGCGACAGTTGTCAGTGTCAGTCCAATTGATGACGGAAACTATGAAGCGGTGGTGGAAATAATTGTTGATCAGAAATTTCTGGCATACGTACTGCCCAGTGAACAGGCACAAAGGTCTGGTGTCGGTAGTGTTCCGGGCATGAACTCCGATTCATCCGGTGCAATTAACTCTGTACCCACCATGTTCTACTACAGTGAATGATTACGGGATAGACGATGAGGCTGAATAAGACAATATTTGCACTCTTCCCCATAGTTCTGTTGCTAATATGTACGGAAGTACAGGCGAAATTTGTTGAGGCAGAGGGGAGTGCGCAAATAAAAAACGGTGCCATTGGATCGGCGAGGGAGCTCGCAGTTCAAAATGCAATAAAGCAGGCCATGATACAGTCCAATGTGCAAGTAGCAACATCCACCTTGATTTCATCTAATGCCTTGGTAGCTGATAGTTCCCGTTTTCGTTCGTATGGTAAAGTCAAGGATGTGGTTGTATTAAGCGAGTGGGTGGATTCGGATTATCTGTTTGTAAGAATTCGCGCCGAGGTGGACGGGAGTGGTTCAGGTAAACACAAACCGTCATCACGTTATCGTAAGAAGTTAGCGGCACTTCAGTTTCATATCGAAGATCGTAGGCATACTGCTGATTTGGCCAATGTAGAATTCGAGTGGCCGCGGGAAATTTTGCGCATGCTTGAGAATGGTGGGTTGGTATTGGCCGTCGATGGTACAAAATACAACCTCTATAGCTATTTACAACACGGACAGGGAATTACGGATAAAGAGGTAATTATCAAAATTGCTGACAATCTTGATTGTCAGTTTGTCCTGTTTGGTGTTGTCAGGGATATGTCTGTCGATAGTCGTTTTTTAAGTCACCAGAGGAAATTGGAAATCGATACCTATTTGTATGATGGTGTTACCGGGGCCATGATAGCCAGGCACCGTTTCAGCGATCACGTAGCTGGCGAAGGTTATAATCTAGCGTCTAATCGATTTGCGACAGAGGGATTTTATCGAACCAAATTGGGTAGTACCATACGAAGGGTAATGAGTCGCCAAGTGGCATTAATCAGTGATGATTTGGAACAACTGCCATTTGTTGCTCGCGTACTGCGAACCGAAGGCAATATGGTTTTCTTTAATGCAGGCGGATTGGCGCAGGTGCAACCTGGGGACACCTTGATGAGCTATCGACTGGCCAATGAGGCACTGATTGACCCAGAAAAGGGACATTTTTTTGGTTATCCGGAGGAGCCGGTAGCGACACTATTGGTCAAGCAAGTTCAGCCACTGTTTGCTGTTGGCATCTTGGAAGGGGAAAATGTCAGTTTGCGTGCAGGCGATATTATTCGTTTTGGCTGGTAGTCGCCGCTAACGCAAAATCTCTTCAAATGTGCCGGCAACCTGATAGTGTTCCGCATTTCCCAGCTTTCGGCTACGCACGACTTTCACTATGGCACGGAATGGTGCCAACAAGGCCTGTTGCGGTGTAATTTCAAGCCTCAGTAATTTTCCGGCGGAAAGTTCCTGATCGGTATTGAACAAAATACCTCCGGCACTGAGGTTTTGGCAACGTCCATGGAATTGCCCCCCTTCCCTGATAGTATTGAGTTCACAGAAGCCTATACTGCAGTCGGTATCAATGCGTGTGAAGCTCCTCTTTTCAATGTAGTTTGCTCGCACGTTGCTAACCTTTTTGAACAGTTTAGATATAAACAAATAACAGAGGTCGGGCACTTATGCAAGGTGCTGATAATGACTCTCATTCTCCGCTGTGTATTATTCTAGAAAAAACAGTAAGTTATATTGCCATTGGAATGCAAATGTTTATAAGATATAGGTCTCGAACTTGCAAAAGCAATTTCGAGGCAGGAAATAACGATGTTATGATATATCCTCGAAATGTGGGATATATCAATAGGTTTTGTGATAACCAAGAAGGATTGGCAAGATAGAACGGTCAGCAGTAATACCCCGTCAGGAACATAGCATATCGCGGGTCAATATCAGCGAAAACGCCTTAAAGGTGCTTTACCGCTTGAAGGCAGAGGGGTTTGAGGCCCATCTGGTCGGGGGTGGTGTTCGCGATTTGTTGTTGGGACGCGAACCCAAGGATTTTGACGTAGCAACCAGTGCACATCCAGAGGATGTACGCAGGATTTTCCGTAACTGTCGTTTAATCGGCCGGCGGTTTCGTCTGGCCCATGTGTTTTTTGGTCCTGATATTATCGAAGTAGCTACTTTCCGTGGACATCATCAAGGTGGTGAAACGGATGCCGGTGATCATTCCGAGCGTAATGAAGATGGCATGATATTGCGCGACAATGTTTACGGGACATTGGAAGAGGATGCCTGGCGCCGAGATTTTACGATTAACGCTCTTTATTACAATATTCGCGATTTTTCCGTAGTGGATTACACGGGTGGTCTGGAAGATTTGCGTGCCGGTTTGATACGTATGATCGGTGATCCGGAGATCCGTTTCCGCGAGGATCCTGTTCGGATGTTGCGGGCGGTTCGTTTTGCCGCCAAGCTGGGATTTCGTATTGAGGAGTCTACTGAGACGGTTTTTTGGAGTTTGGGCGAAACGCTTTCACAGGTACCGGCAGCCAGGCTATTCGACGAAATTTTAAAGTTGTTTTTATCGGGGTATGCTGTTCAGGTTTACGAATTGCTACGTCACTATCGTCTATTCGGTACCTTGTTTCCCTACACTGAATCGGCCTTGGAGATCGAAGAGCAGGGGTTCCCTCTGGTTATGCTGGTTCAGGGATTGGCCAATACAGATGCCCGCATTGCGGAGGCTAAACCGGTAACCCCGGCATTTCTTTTCGCCATTTTACTCTGGGAGCCGGTGCGTCTGCGAATGCAGCAACTGGTGGCCGAAGGGCAGTCGGAGCTTCAAGCCATTCAACAGGCTGGTGACGAAATCGTTAGCCGACAGAATCTGGTTATTTCCGTACCCAAGCGCTTTTCCCTACAAACCCGTGAGATATGGAATCTGCAGGTGCGTCTGAAATCCCGTGGTGGTAAGCGGGCCCTGCGCCTGTTCTCCCATCCGCGTTTTCGCGCAGCCTATGATTTTCTTTTGTTACGTGCCCATGCCGGTGAGGAAGACAAGGAGTTAGCCGATTGGTGGACCGAGTTCCAAACCCAGGACCATCACGGACAGAATGGCATGGTGGATAAGGTCGCGGATACGCGTTCCTCTGCACCACGCCGACGCAGACGTCGGCCACGGAGGCGTCCGGCAGGTGACCGAACCTGATGGATACTCTCAATTCGGCCAGGGCTATAGTTTACATCGGCCTGGGCAGCAATTTGGGGGAGCCCTTGCAAAGGCTGCGTCAGGGATTGGAGGATTTGCGTACCTTACCCAGGACGCACGTATTGGACTGTTCGCCATTTTACGGCAGCGCACCCATGGGGCCGCAGGATCAGCCAGACTACGTTAACGCCGTGGCCAGACTGGAAACCTTCCTTGATCCACAGGCCTTGCTGGCGGCTCTTCAGCGTATTGAGGCCGATAACGGTCGTGATCGTAGTGGCCAGCGTTGGGGGAGCAGGACATTGGACCTGGATATTTTGCTGTATGGCGATCAGGTAATCCAGGAGCCGAATCTGATAGTCCCCCATCCCGGTATAAACCAGCGAATATTTGTCTTGAAACCCTTGTTCGATTTGGTGCCGGAATTGGAAATTCCCGGTATGGGGCAGGTGTCAGTATTATTACAGCGCTGTCCTGCATTGGGACTTTGGCCGTTGTCAGACTGCTAGCTCTCCCCTGGCTGACAGATATCCAGTACTATTAGGTTTTTCAGAGGCAGGTAACAACTGGTATGGATGGTCCACGATATATCACGGTAGAAGGCCCGATAGGCGTAGGTAAGACCACGCTGGCGCGGCGTTTGGCCGAGAGCCTCAAGGGAGAGCTTTTACTCGAGCAGGCAGAGGATAATCCGTTTCTGGAGCGATTTTATAAGTCGCCGCGCAGCACGGCTTTGCCTACACAATTGTTTTTTCTGTTTCAGAGGGCGCGGCAATTGGCCGAACTACGCCAGCAGGATATGTTTAGTCCAGTTAGGGTGGCCGATTTTTTAATGGAAAAAGACCGCTTGTTTGCCGAGATCAATCTCGATCAGGATGAACTGGCTTTGTACAACCAGGTTTACAACACATTGTCACTGGATGCCCCATCTCCGGAATTGGTGATCTATTTACAGGCTCCCGTCGAGGTGTTGCGTGAGCGCGTGGCGCGCCGCGGCATACGTTACGAGCAATATATGGAGTCCGGTTACCTGCAAAAACTGGTGGATGTGTACACGCAATTCTTTTACTACTACAACGCTTCCCCCTTGTTGATCGTCAATGCCGCCGACATCGATTTTGCCCGCAGTGACAAGGACTATGAACTGCTCCTGGAGCGCATAATGTCGGTTCGCAGTGGTCGTCACTATTTCAATCCTCTGGCAGTTAGTCTATGAGCATGCGCACCAAGGCAGTAACGTTGGCGGATCTGAAAGCCATGAAGCAACGGGGCGAGAAGTTTGTCACCTTGACGGCCTATGACGCCAGTTTTGCCAACGTGTTTGAGCAGGCAGGTGTAGAGGTTATACTCGTGGGCGATTCGCTGGGTATGGTGGTGCAGGGGCAGGAGACAACCTTGCCGGTTACTTTGGATGAATTGATCTATCATTGTCGGGCAGTACGGCGCGGCAGCCGCCAGACTTTCCTGATGGCCGATATGCCGTTCATGACCTACAACTCACCCCAGGATGCACTGAAGTCCGCCGGACGCCTGATGTCCGAGGGCGGGGCGCAGATGGTCAAATTGGAGGGTGGCGCCGTTATGTTGGATACGGTCACCTTGTTGAGCAGTTTCGGTATTCCGGTATGCGCCCATTTGGGTTTGTTGCCGCAATCGGTGCATAAACACGGTTACCGGGTGCAGGGCAAGGAACCCGACAGTGCTCGCCAATTGCTGGATGACGCTCAGGCCATGCAGGCGGCGGGTGCGGATATGGTTCTGCTGGAGTGTGTGCCGGCAACGTTGGCGGCGCAGGTCAGTCAAACCCTTGCGGTTCCTGTGATCGGTATTGGCGCCGGGGCTGAGTGTGATAGTCAGGTGCTGGTCAGTTATGACATGCTAGGTATAACTCCGGGTAAACGCCCCAAGTTCAGCCATGACTTTCTTGCCGGAAAAGAGAGTATCCTGGCGGCCGTGAGCGACTATGTCCAGGCGGTCAAGTCAGGCCGTTTCCCTGGCCCGCAACACCAATTCTAATCCTCGCTTTTTATTTTCAGGGTGATCTCTTCATGATTGTGTTACACACCATTAAACAGGTGCGGGATTATGTGGGGCGTATGCGCGCTGACCAGGCCAGGATCGCCTTCGTCCCTACTATGGGAAACCTGCACCAGGGCCATTTACGACTGGTGGCTGAAGCGCAAAAACAGGCAGAGGTGGTAGTGGTGAGCATCTTCGTCAATCCGACTCAGTTTGGCGTCAATGAAGACTTTGCCAGCTACCCGCGTACCTTGGATCAAGACCTGGAGAAACTGCGTCAGCAGGGGACTCAGGCGGTCTTTACCCCGTCCGTCGAGGAGTTATATCCCCGAGGACCCAAGTTACACACCCAGGTTGAGGTAACAGGGATTTCCGCGATCCTGTGTGGCGTCACGCGACCGACTCACTTCGCCGGTGTGGCAACGGTGGTGAACAAATTGCTCAATATTGTCATGCCCGATAGCCTGTATTTAGGTAAAAAGGATTTCCAGCAGCTGCGCGTAGTGGAGTCCATGGTGGCGGATCTGGATATGCCGGTTCAGGTTTTCGGCGTGGATACCGTACGTGAGGCCGATGGCCTGGCCATGAGTTCACGTAACCAATATTTGTCCATCCAGGAGCGGGAAACAGCGGCGAAAATATTTAACTTATTGATTTATATAAAAGATAGCCTTGTTGCCGGGGACAGGGATTTCAACAAACTGGAGCAACAGGGACGGGATACACTGGAAAAACAGGGATTTCGCCCCGATTATGTCTCTATCCGCTGCGCCCGTGATCTTGCCTTGGCCGAAAATGGTGAAAAACGGCTGGTGGTCTTGATTGCCGCCTATTTAGGAAGGGCGCGCCTGATCGATAATATGGAGGTTGTATTGGGTGATGAGCCCTAGACAACTATGGTGTATAATCGCGCCTTATCAAAATAATGGGATTGTTGGACTATGCAACTGACCATGTTGAAAACAAAGCTCCACCGTGTAACCGTGACCCATTCCGAGCTGGAATACGAGGGTTCGTGTGCTATTGACGGGGTATTGTTGGATGCAGCCGGTATCCGCGAGTTTGAGCAGATACATATTTACAATATCAATAACGGCGAACGTTTTGTCACTTACGCAATTCGCGCCGAAGAGGGTTCCGGAGTGATTTCGGTCAATGGCGCCGCAGCGCACAAGGCCTCGCCTGGAGATCTGGTCATTATCTGCTCCTATGCTACCCTGGATCAGAAAGAATTGGCTACCTTCAAGCCCGTGTTGATCTACGTTGATGGTGCCAATCGGATTGTGCGTCAGAGCAATACCATCCCGACACAGGCAGCGTGATACGAAGAAATCAGTAAAATAAAAAGGCCCGGATCGATCCGGGCCTTTTTATTTGCAGTTTTGTCATCTAGCCGGTATTGCGCATGCCGGCGGCTATAGCATTAATCGAGCGCAACAGGGGATCCAGCCACTGATTTCGTTCGTCCTCCGACAGAGTGGTATCGCGATAACGCTTCAGCAAGGTAATCTGAATATGGTTGAGCGGATCCAGATAGGGATTGCGTCTTCCCAGTGAGAGAGCCAAGGTGGAGTTCTCTTCCAACAATTCTTTGAGCCCTGCCACCTTTAAAATCTGGTCAACCGTACAAGCATGTTCGTCGCGGATGATTTGATAGACCGATTGGGCCACTGCAGGGTCCAGACAAAGACCGGCATATTCGCGGGCGATATCCATATCGGCCTTGAACAGTGCCATTTGGGTATTACTCAGCATGGCGCGGAAAAATGGCCACTCTTTATACATTGCCTGGAGCTGTGCAAATTTGGTCTTATCCTCTTGATGCCAGTTTTGCAATGCACTGCCGATTCCAAACCACGCGGGTAGAGTATGGCGTGATTGTGCCCAACCGAATACCCAGGATATGGCACGCACTGAACTCTTGGAGCGGTCGCCCTTTTTCCGGTGGCTGGGGCGTGAACCGATATTCAGCAGTGCTATTTCACTGACCGGGGTCGCCTCGTAGAAATAGTCGAGAAAACCTGGTGTCTGTTCCGTCAGATTTCTATAGGTCTGTTCGCCGCTTTCGGCAATATTGTCCATAATTTTCAAATAGGACTGACTATCCGGCTGCGATTTGAGAATGATATTGGTGCTGGCCTTCATCAGGCCGGTAACACCCATGGTCAGTTCATAGATGGCCGTTTCCACGTTGCTGTACTTGAACGACAACACTTCGCCCTGTTCGGTGAATTTTATTTGGCCGTGTACCGTGCCGACCGGTTGCGAAAGTATGGACTCGTGGGTAGGTCCGCCACCACGGCCAATGGTGCCGCCGCGACCGTGGAACAGGCGACACTTGATCTTGCGCTTGCTGGTCAAATCGGTAATGGTTTTCTGCGCCTGATATAACGACCAGGCAGAGGCCAGGATGCCACCGTCCTTACAGGAGTCGGAATAACCGAGCATGACTTCCTGCAGATTACCGGCGGAATTTAACAGAGCTGCATAGGTTGGGTTGTCCAACAAGGCGCTCATTACCGGTTCGATATGTTCCAGATCTTCCACCGTCTCAAACAACGGTGAAATATTGATATTGCAGAACCACTGGCCGTCCTTTTTGCCTGCCAATCCGGACAGGTGGGCCAGGACCATAACCTCCATGACATGGCTGGCATCATGGGTCATAGAGATTACATAGTTACCAAATGCGCGCGCACTGACCTCTCGACGCATATCGGCGATGACCGCGAAGACGTCCAGGGTCTGGCGTGTCAGTTCGGTCAGGGTTGAGCGCTCCGGCAGGGTAAGGTCACCTTGTTCAAGGGTCTTGGCCAGCAAGGTCATGCGTCCGTTCTCGTCCAGGGCGAGGTAGTCGATGCCGCGGGTCTTGAATAGTTCGGCGACGGCGTCACTATGGCGCCCGGACTCCTGGCGCAGATCCAGTTTGAGCAGATAGAACCCGAAAGACTCCACCAGACGGATCAAATCCTGCAGTTCGCCGTTGGCGCTGAGGTGATCATCATGTTGGCGCAAAGAATCTTGAATCAGCTTGAGATCGGTGAGGAACTCTTCCTCGGACTGATAGGCATGTTCGCGGGTGTTCTGCTCTATGTTGCTGCGCAGGCGGTTTTTTATGGTGACCAGATTGCGTTCTATGCGATAGGCGACAATGCCTAACTTGCGACGATAGGGTTCATGCAGGAAGCGTTCGGGTCGGTCTGCGTAAGCCTTATCCGCAAAGGGTTGGTCACGTTCCAGGCTGGCAAGTATCTCTTCCGATGGAATGCACAATTGATCGGAATGGGTCAGCAGCGAGGTCAGCTCACGGATGCGATGCAGATACTCCAGCAGAACGTGCTGTGAGTTCATATGCAGTGCCATGACCGTGGTTTCCGGTGTGACAAATGGATTACCGTCTCTATCGCCACCGATCCAGGAACCAAATTGCAGGAAGCTCGGGACTACCGGGGCTTCTTCAGTGCCGTAGACGTCGCGTACTGCGCGCTCCAGATTGCGATAGACCACTGGAATGGCCTGGAACAGGCTCTCCTGGAAATAGTTCAGGCCATTGCGGATTTCGTCGACCACCTGCGGGCGAATGGCGCGTACCTCGTCGGTTTTCCACAATACCTGGATCTGGTTTTTAATCTTATTAGTGATCTGTGTACGTTCAAATTTGCTTAAGCGGGTGTCGTCCAGCAGTTCACTGGTGGTAAAGATGCGGCGCAAGCCGGCCATTTGGGCCCGGCGTTTGGATTCGGTTGGGTGGGCGGTGATTACCGGGACGTAAGCGAGACTGTCTAGCAGGGTTTGTAACTGTTCCTTGCTGATGTCCTGTTTATTGAATTCACGTAGAGTGTGATCGAACGAGCCGGTCCAGGGGGCGTTTCCGGCGCGGGCCAGGCGGTAACGGTTCTGGTGCTGGAAGGTCTCTTCCGCCAGGTTGACCAGGCTGAAATAGGTACTGAAGGCCCGGACCACATGTTTGAGTGTATCGGGATCGAGCAGGCTGATGACCTTGGCTAATTGCTGACGCTTTGCGCGGTTATCTTTTTTGTGCAGGGCGATATAACCCTTGCGCAATGTCTCTACCGCCACCAGAACCTTGCCTCCAGCCTGGTCCCGCAACACGTCACCCAGTAGATTACCAAACAGCTTTACGCGACTGCGTAGCGCCTTGTCGTGAACTACGTCCTTAACCATACACCATACATTCTAAAAGGATTAATAGGATTGGTGCCGATTTGCCGCGAAAAAGCCTGAATTAGCGTAAATCAGTCCTTTGCGCAGATCGGACGCCAATGAGCCGGGCATTATAGCGCGGTACGTCACATTTTTCCCCCTTATTTCATGGGTGGCGTTTAAAATTCGATATTTATCTTGTCCCGTGCGTGGTGGCTGGCTATGCTTTTTGCTTGGTTTTATAAAGAAACGAAGAGGTATGTGGTGATCGGTCGCTGGTTAGACAAAATTCCCCTGGCCCCACTTTCGGTGATGGCCATTATGCTAGGTTTAGCGCCATTTATGCCTGAGCCCCATTTGCTAGAGAAGGCCAGAATGTTGATCAATGGGGAGCTTTCACGTCCTATTGATATCTTTGATTTGCTTATGCACGGCGCACTGCCGCTGGTCTTGGTCTTTAAATTGTGGAGAGAGTTTCAATTGAAACGGGCGCAGCCGATGTCATGGGTGGCATTAGGGGTATTGACCTTGGGTCTTCAGTGGGTACCTGCTTCGAGTGAGGCTGCGCCGTCTCCATCAGAGCCTGAGGTGACACGGGAAATGATGGAAAATGGTCGGTACGTAGTCGTATTGGCGCGGTCTGCCGAGGCGGAGGCGGCACAAAAGCAGGCGGCGAATTTGAAATCGCAGATACCACAGATTGAGACGGTCAAAACGGAAACTGAATATCTGGTTATCAAGCAGGAACGCTATTCGCGCTCTGAGGCGTTGCTGGAAGCGGTAAAACTAAAGAAAAATTATCCAGTGGAGCCTCAAGTTGTTCGATTGCTGGAAATCAAGGGCAAAGAAAAGGTGAAAAAGAAATAGATCCAGGCCGGATCGGCAGCGGCCGATCCGGGCAATTGGATTGGGTCTATTTCTTGGCAGTGGAAATCTTGAGGACCTGATAAATAGGGCACCAATTCATAAAGGCCGTAGCAATCAGAATAATCCCAACCCAGCCCCACGGGGTTTGGGGGCCAACGAAGACCAAAGCGATCAAAGCCAGACCAACAACAATGCGCAGGATGCGGTCAATACTGCCTACATTCTTAATCATGGACGTCTCTCCTCGTGAATGTTTGTGTTTTACCAAATATTATCCACTAGGATTTTGGCTCAGGAACTGCGTTTGTAAAGCCAGTCGTTTTTCATAGGCTTGTCGGGCAATGGCCACGTCTTGCAAGAAATAGGGCAACTCTTCCATTAATAGCGCCTGGGGGCCATCGACCAGAGCCTTGCCGGGCACTGGGTGAAAATCCACCAGGATCATGTTGGCGCCGGAAATTACACCCTGCGCTACGACGTGAAAGATGTCCTGGATGCCGTCGGACGACGCCGCCCGGGTCCCCACCGAGTGCGATGGGTCGATGCAAACCGGCATTCGGGTTAAACGTTTGACCACTGGCACATGGGCGAAATCCACCATGTTTCGGTGTGGATCGCCCATATTGGTCTTCATGCCACGCAAGCCAAAAATGACCTTGCGATTACCTTCGCTGGCCAGATACTCGGCGGCATTCAGTGATTCTTCCAGGGTGATGCCAAAGCCGCGTTTGAGTAACACAGGGAACTCCTGTTGGCGCCCGACCGCCTTGAGTAACTCGAAATTTTGGGTATTGCGCGTGCCTATCTGTAACAGAACGCCGGTGGGATTGCCCGTAGCCTTTAAGGCATCACGAATCTCTTGCAGGTGAATCTCATGGGTGATCTCCATGGCGATTACCTTGATGCCGTATTTGCCGGCCAGCTCGAAAACATAGGGCAGGCAGTTTTTTCCATGCCCCTGAAAGGAGTAAGGATTGGTTCGTGGTTTATAGGCTCCCATACGTGTACAAACCTGACCGTTTTCTTGCAGGGCCTTCATCATCATCTCGACATGATCGGGGTTGTCGACGGCGCACAGTCCGGCGAATACGTGCAGATTGTCCTGACTGAAAGTGACACCGTTATATTCAAAGTGGCTGGAGCGGGTGTCGTCCCGATGGCGTCCCAGTACCCGGTATTCCTGGGAGACGCGTACTACGCGATCAACTGCGGGCAAGGTTTGGATGTCTTCCAGGCGGATGGCTGCGGTGTCTCCAATCAGGTAGATTTCGGTCAGGGTTTGTTGAACCCCTTGTTCCCTGTGCACGCGGACCTGGATGTTGGGTAGCTGCGCCAACTGATCCATGAGGTTAATATAAACATCGCTTTTAGGATCAATGTTCGGTTCTAGTATGACGATCATAGGCGTTTCCCCGTCGACAGCTGTATTGAGTCTCGCTAATGCACAGCGGTTATCTTAGTCATTACAGATGATGAAATCATTTAACAAGAATGTAACTTTAAAACGACAGTTGCAAACTTTTTTTTCTTAAGATAGTTTCAACGCAGGGGAAAAACCGTTGAATCATATAATACACTGGGGTTGGGAATGAGGGTGGGAAAGGTCAAATGGTTTAATGAGGCCAAGGGTTATGGCTTTATCCTGCCTTTGGAGCAGGGTGGTGATGACGTTTTTGTACACTATTCGATCATAGAAGGGAATGGGTTCAAAACTCTGAAAGAAGGGCAACTGGTCGAGTATGAATATGAGAATGGTCGTCGAGGTTGTCTGGCGACACGGGTGGTCGTTCCGCAAGCATAATCGACGTGAATTCCACAACCATTTGCTACGATTGTTAATCGCGAAAACGTTTGGTTAATTCCTGGTATTCATCGATGCGTCGGTCACGTAAATAGGGCCAGATGCGTCTAACTTTCTCGCTGCGATCCAAGTCCACTTCGGCGACGACGATCTCCGTCTTGTCGGTGCCGGCCTGGGCAATGAGTTCGCCTTGAGGTCCGGCGACAAAGCTGGTCCCCCAAAATTGTATGCCGGCACTGTGTCCACTGGGGTCGGATTCGTGTCCGGTTCGGTTGCAAACCACCACGGGCAACCCATTGGCTACGGCATGCGCACGTTGGATCGTGACCCAGGCTTCGCGCTGTCTGTTTTGCTCCTCGCCACTATCATTGGGGTCCCAACCGATGGCAGTGGGGTAAAGTAGCAGGTCCGCTCCAGCCAGGGCCATCAAGCGGGCCGCCTCCGGGTACCATTGATCCCAACAAACCAGTACGCCCAAACGACCGACCCGGGTTTCAATTGGATTAAAGCCTAGATCACCTGGGGTGAAATAAAATTTTTCGTAAAAGCCGGGATCATCGGGAATGTGCA
>DKAX01000158.1 GCA_002450975.1 Proteobacteria bacterium UBA6915 | reverse complement strand
CCTGTAACTGGGCAAACGGATCTTTAAGCTTGCGTTTCGGCATGTTTACAATCCTTTTTGCAACAAGGCGTTGGTCACTTTGTTGATCAGGGTGCTCTCAGTAAAGGGTTTTACCACATAGTCCGTAGCACCCTGACGCAGCCCCCAGACGATGTCGCTCTCCTGGGATTTTGAACTGACAATAATAACCGGAGTACCCTTGACGTCGGGATCCTTGTTGAGGGCGCGTGTGGCCTGGAATCCGTTGATTCCGGGCATGACAACATCCATCAATATGAGGTCGGGTTTGAGCTGGCGGGCATTCTGCACCGCCTGGCTGCCGTCGGTGACGACGGATACCTGGTAGCCGTGTTTTTCCAGGTAGGTTTTCATCAAGTGAGATTCTGTTGGTGAATCGTCCACCACCAATATGTGCTTCACGCTAGTTTCCTCCTAACTACCAAACTAGATCGGTTCCGCGACGGGGCAATGTTGACTGACCGCTTCCAACATCTCTTCCTTGGTGAACGGTTTGACCATGTAATGGTCGGAGCCAACGATCTTTCCCTTGGCCCGGTCGAACAAGCCGTCTTTGCTGGTCAGCATGATGACCGGTGTATCGCGAAACTGTTTATTATTTTTGATCAAAGCGCATGTCTGATAGCCATCCAGGCGTGGCATCATGACGTCAATAAAAATCAGGTCGGGTTTTTGGTCTACGATGGTCGCCAGGGCGCTGTAGCCATCGTTGGCGGTGACAACCTTGTATCCCGCCTTGCTTAATATAGTCTCCGCCGACTTGCGGATAGTCTTGCTGTCGTCGATGACCAGTACCTTAATTTCCCTGTCGGTTTTTTCGATTGCGGATATGGACACGGTATCTCTCCCCCCGTGGGTGTCTAACTGGACTGTGGAATCAAGGTCAGCCAAGCATAAAACAACACGCTATTTTCAACGCACTACGCGGGATTGTACACAGTTTTCAACGCCATTGTCGCAATAAATCTCGGTATATAATCGGATCGAGATAAGCGACAACTGTAATATCCCTAGTCTTTTGCTATATTGTGGGGCGCTTAAGATTTTACGCGAAACATCAGATAGCGTCTGGTATTTTATAATGTGTCTAATTCCCGGGCCCCCTCCGGCCGGTGACCTTGCAAACGTTGAATGTATCGGAGTCTTTCATGGGTATCAAGCTGGCTGTCGTGATGGACCCTATTGGTTCTATCAAAATCCACAAAGATTCCAGTTTTGCCATGCTGCTGGCCGCCCAGGCGCGCGGTTGGCAGCTGAACTATTTGGAGCAAGGCGACCTTTTTGTCCGTGACGGCCAGGCCTTTGGGCGATGCCGACTACTCACCGTCAAAGACGACAAAAAGGGCTGGTACACCCTGGGTGAGGAGCAGGTGTTGCCCCTGGCACAGCTGGATGCCATTTTGATGCGCAAAGATCCTCCTTACGATATGGAGTATCTCTATACCACCTATATATTGGAGTTGGCCCAGTCTCAGGGGGCGTTGGTGGTCAATGATCCCCGCGCCCTGCGCGATGCCAATGAAAAGCTGTTTTGTGCCTGGTTTCCGCAATGTACACCGCCCACCCTGGTCAGCCGCCGTGCCGATCAGATTAAGACCTTTCTTGGTGAACACCGTGACATTATTCTAAAACCCCTGGACACCATGGGTGGAGCGTCCATTTTCCGGGTCACTCAGTCGGACCCCAACATCAATGTCATTATCGAAACCCTAACTGACCTGGGCCGGCGTTTCTGTATGGTGCAGCGTTTTATCCCGGAGATCAGTCAGGGTGACAAACGCATTCTGCTGGTTGACGGGGAACCCGTGCCATATGCTCTGGCGCGTATTCCCGCGCCGGGGGAGACGCGGGGGAATCTGGCAGCCGGCGGCCGTGGCGAGGGTCGGCCGTTGACCGAACGCGATCTTTGGATTTGTCAGCAACTGGCACCTGTGTTACGTGAGCGCGGTTTGATGTTCGTCGGTATAGATGTCATCGGTGATTATCTGACAGAGATCAACGTTACCAGCCCCACCGGAATTCGTGAGCTGGATGCCCAGTTTGGTCTGGACATTGCGGGTCAGCTGATGGACGCCATCGAGCGCCGCCTGCAGAAGAGGTAGCTCATGAAGTCGTTGTGGTTTGCGTTGAGCACTGTCTTGCTATTGTCATCGTGCCAACGCGCCGACCCGGTCTTTCACCGTCAGGATTATGCCTTTGGCACCGTAGTGGAAATTTCCATCTTTGGCATCGCCGAAAACAGGGCGCGCCAGATTAGCGATATGGTGCTGGAAGATATGCAGTTGATGCATAAAACCTGGCACGCCTGGCAGCCCGGCAGTCTTTCCCGGGTCAATGCCTTGCTGGTCATGCAGGGTAATTTTTCCATACCGCCGTCCATTCTTCCCTTGATTCGAAAAGGTGAGCAATACTGGCGCAGTAGTCAGGGATTGTTCAATCCGGCTATTGGCAAATTGATCGCCTTGTGGGGGTTTCACAAAGACATTGATCCCGAAGCCCTGTGGCTGCCTCCGCGTCCTGAAGAAGTGGCCGAGCTGGTCAGGCAGAATCCCGTTATGGGGGATGTCGTGATCCAGGGTATCGAAGGACGCGGTACCAACAGCGCTTTGCACCTGGATTTCGGTGGTTTTGCCAAGGGCTATATGGCCGATCAGGCTGTCGCCCTATTGCGCGAACAAGGTGTTGAAAATGCGATCGTGAATATCGGCGGCGATTTGCGCGCCATCGGTACTCGTGGCGAGCGCCCCTGGCATATCGGTATCCGTCATCCCCGACAGCCGGGGGTATTGGCCTCTTTGGATATCCGGGGTGATGAATGTGTTTTCACCTCTGGTGATTATGAGCGTTTTTATCAATTTGAAGGTAAGCGTTACCACCATATTATCGATCCGCGTAGCGGTTATCCGGCGCAGGGTTTGACCTCGGTGACAGTTCTTGCCCAGGAAGGTGCTTTGGCGGACGCTGCGGCTACGGCCTTGTTTATTGCGGGGCCTCAGGGTTGGCCGGAGATTGCCCGTTCTATGGGGGTGTCGATGGTCATGGTGGTGGATGATCGGGGGCAGATCGAGATGACACCTGCCATGGCGGAACGTCTGAAGATCGAAGTCCAGCCGGCGCCGACAGTGAAGCTGCGGCCCCTGCCATGAATGCTATTGATAAAGGTTTGGTCTTTCTCACCTGTCTGGGTGTGGGAGTTTTGTATCCCTTGTACTGGCACCCGGGTGGAGAGGGTGACGGTTTTGAGGTCTGGGTTGCCGGTCAGCCAGTAATGCAGGCATCGTTAGATCAACCAGGGACCTATCATATCCAGGGTGAGCTGGGCGAAAGCGTGGTCAAGGTTCAGGATGGCAAGGTCGCTTTTGTCTCGGCCCCATGCAGTAACAAGCAGTGTATCCTGGCCGGATGGCTGCAGCGCGGTGGCGAACAGAGCCACTGTTTACCTAACCGGGTAAGCTTGCAGGTTGTTTCCCATGACCCGATTTTCGATAGTGTGAATTTCTGACGATGACTAACCTGGATGTGGGACAGAGTGACTATCGGATCGCCGGATTTGCGGCGCTTGCTATCGTCATACATGTGGCGGAGGCAGCACTGCCATCGCCGTTGCCGGGGATCAAGCCCGGATTGGCCAATGTGATCACGGTGCTGGTTTTGCTGCGTTGGGGTTGGCGCGAAGCCGCCTGGGTGGCGTTGTTGCGTATCCTTGTGGGTAGCCTGGTGGTCGGTACATTTTTATCACCGACTTTTATCTTGAGCCTCGGGGGGGGCATGGCTGCCTTACTCGCGATGCTGCCCTTTGTCTGGTTGGGAAGTTATTTTCCCGCCCTGGCGCCGGGTCCGGTGGGATTCAGCCTGCTGGCGTCACTGGCGCATATGGCTGCCCAGTTTGGCCTGGCCTATTCTATATATATACCTCATCCGTCACTTTTGGGCCTGTTTCCCGTTTTCATGACGGCGGCATTGGTCTTCGGCCTGATCAGCGGTACCATAGCCCACTCAGTAATCAAGAAGTTGGAATCGTAATCATGAATTTGGCCCTGCAATCGCCAATGGACTTTCATATCAGTAGCCCTTTGCGTTTCAATACTATGTTGATCGTAGCCCTGGCCTTGCACGCCTTGTTGATCCTGGGCCTCAGTTTCGATTTTTTTGACGCGGGGAAAAAGGCCGAACGGGCGCCCAGCCTGGATATCATTCTGGTCAACACCCCTAATCAGCAGGAATTACAGGATGCTGAACACCTGGCTCAGGCGGCCAATCTGGGCGGCGGTAACACCGATGAACAAGTGCCCACCACCAGCCGTAACTCCGTACCGCGCATGCAGAACGAACAGGTACCCGATCAAAACACCGTCGATCAGAAATCCCAGGAGGCCAGCCTGCAGGGTTCCCGCGAACAGATGACCCAGCTGCAATCGGATATCTGGGTCAATCCGCAGCTCAATAAAGAGAAGCAGGAAGAGCACAACAAGCACCTGGACACGGTGGATATCATGAGCAAGGCTGAGGAGTTTGCCCACTGGCGTGCGGTGCTGGACCGTCAGCAAAAGGTCTATTCCAAGCAGGGCCACACCAAATTTATTGCGCCCTCAACCAGCGAATACAAATTCGCCGCTTATGTGGAGGCCTGGAAAAACAAGGTGGAAAAGGTGGGCAACACTAATTTTCCCGACGAATTACGCGGTAAGCGAGTCATGGGCAATGTCCTGTTACAAGTCATCATTGGCCTGGACGGTGCGTTGCTGGAGTCCACTATTAAACGTTCATCGGGCAGCCGGGTGATGGACGATGCTGCTCTGCGTATTGTCCGTCTGGCAGCACCCTATGCCGCCATTCCGAAATCCATGCTTGAGGAGGGTCAGGACTCGTTGGGGATCACCAAGACCTTTTGTTTTACTTCCAACAATACCGTCTATAGTTGCTGATCAAACCCCGTATTGACCCTTATAGGCCAGGACGGCCTTGAGGTTGTCCGCGTATTGGGGTTTCTCTTCCAGATAACGTATCAACAATTCCAGGTTGACGATGCTGCTCACGGGTACGCCGAACTGGCTCTGGACCTCCTGTACTGCCGAGGTACTGCCCTGTCCGCGTTCCTGACGATCCAATGAAATCGTGACACCGGCCAGCTGCGCCCCTTGGGATTCGATGATGACCTTGGACTCGCGTACCGAGGTACCCGCTGAAATGACGTCGTCCACCACCAGAACCCGCCCTTTCAAGGCCGCGCCGACGATGATGCCGCCTTCGCCGTGGTCTTTGGCCTCCTTGCGATTAAAGCTATAGGGTAAGTCGCGGTCATGGTGGTCGGCCAGGGCGACGGCGATCGTTGCAACCAGCGGAATACCCTTGTAGGCGGGGCCAAACAACATATCAAATTGAATGCCCGAATCGACAATGGCCTGGGCGTAGTAGCGTCCCAGGCGGGCCAGGCTGGCGCCGGAATTGAACAGGCCGGTATTGAAGAAATAGGGGCTAAGGCGACCCGATTTCAGGGTGAATTGTCCGAATTTCAGCACCCCCACCTCTATGGCGAAGTCGAGGAATTCACGTTGGTAGTCTTGCATGGGGGCCTTCTCCGCTGAAAAACGCCATTCTAGCAAGTCGTTATGATAGTGGTAAGTCCGTTCTGTTGCAGGCGGTGGTGTGTGTTATGCTGCGGGATTCGTGCGCCGGCCCCCTTTTATCGCAACCCTGAATTTGGCCGCGGCGGTGAGGTTTGCCGGTCTATCAGGATCGGGTACCAGAATATAATCAGTACATTTAGAGAATTACGGAAGCTCGTACATGTCACCGAAAATCCTCAGCGCCATCGTCTCCGCCATCCTGATGTTCATGTTGTTGTTATTTTGGTTATTTGACGATGAGCCGGTACCGACAACACCCCCACCGCAGGCGCAGACGGAGGATGTCAGCGGTCAAGCCGTGCCCAATATCAGTAATGAGCAGGAGTTCGGCCAGATCAAGACCCGCTACTTGAAATTAAAGAAGCGCCTGGATGAATTGCAGGGAGAGCAGCGCGCCATTGCCGCCGATATGGACCGACTCTATTCTGCGCTTCAAACCTATACCCGCAAGACGTTGGACCTGGAACCGGCAGTCAGTGTTGACACCCCCGCCCATGAGGAGATGGCACAAACCAAGGCCGACTCAGGGCAACAAGGTGGTGCGAAGGAGACCCTGGAGCAGGCGGAACTCAAGACCTTCGAAGATTTGGATAAATATCTGGCGAAGCAACCCGTCGACAAGGTCTGGAGTGATAAGGGTGAAACCGCAATTCTTGAGGTGATAGACAAGCATGACCCTCAGGGTAAGATACTGAGCCGGGTGAATTGCCGCACCAACTACTGTCGCGTCGAGTCTTTCCATGCATCCAATACCCAGGCCAACCGGTTTGTAGGACTGTTTCCCACCTGGCTGGCCTGGCGTACGGACCACAAGATCAAGGTTTACAGCGAAGGTGATCGGGTGCGGGCGGTTCTATTGATTAGTCGCAAAGGGCATGAATTACCGCCATTGAAAAAGGGAAAATAGACATTAGAGGTTACTACACGGTCAGCAGGCTACCTTGGCTGACCGTGACACAGTAACCACTGATGAATACACGTTCCCCCCGCCATTCCAGTTGCAGATGACCGCCACGCTCTGACGCCTGGAAGGCGCTTAGACGATTACGCCCCAGTTTTTCACCCCAATAGGTCACCAGTGCACAATGGGCCGAGCCAGTGACCGGATCTTCATTGATACCTACGCCGGGGGCGAAAACCCTGGAAGAAAAATCGTACTCGGATTTATCGCTGCGGCAGGTCAGGATCAAAAGGTGCGGTGCAACGGCCTTAATAGCTTGAAAATCAGCTTTATAGCGTGTTAGTAAGTCCTCGCTTTTTAACTCGATCACGAAATTGTCTGCACTTTTACCTACGAACACAGGGTTATCGGGAAGCAGGGATCGTAATGCCGGCGTTGCCTGACAGGCTTCCACCTTTCGGGCGGGAAAGTCCATGGTGATGAGGCCCTGTTCATGGGTGACGGCCAACTGGCCCGATCGGGTTTGAAACAGGATGGTGGCGTATTTCGGTGTGACTCCTTGTGTCCACAGGATGTGGGCGGTCGCCAGGGTGGCGTGACCACAGAGATCGATCTCCGCTGTCGGTGTAAACCAGCGTAACTGGAATTCAGTGCCATCAGCCGAAATAGGTACGACAAAGGCCGTTTCCGAGAGATTCATCTCTGCGGCGACGGCTTGCATCCAAACATCGGTTGCCGGTTGCACTAACAGGCAGACAGCCGCCGGATTTCCCCGAAAAGCTTGTTGGGTAAACGCGTCGACATGAAAAATAGGCACAGACATGGTTTTCCTTTCGTTCTCGAGCCGTTATTGAACGGCTTGTTTTCCAGGGCTATTTTTTCCTGAATTGTATCGGGCCACAAGTTGCTTTTTATGTAGCCAGGTGTTTTGATAGCGCGATGTTAGCGCGCTTGCTTAAAATTTCTGCACTGTTCTTTGTCGTTGCCTCCTGCGCTCCGACGTCGATGGTAGTTAAACCGTTTTCAACTGACGGTTGCAGCATGTTTCCAGAGGGGACGCTGCAGCATAAAAATTTATGGCTACGTTGCTGTGTTACCCATGACCTGGCCTACTGGCAGGGTGGTAGTTATGGGCAACGCCAGCAAGCGGATGAAACTTTGCGCGCCTGTGTCAGTGAGGTAGGTGAACCGGAGATTGCCCTGTTGATGTTGTCGGGGGTTCGGGTCGGTGGTTCCCCCTACTGGCCGACACAATTTCGCTGGGCCTATGGTTGGCCCTATACGCGTGGTTATGAACCCCTAAGCGAGGGTGATCGAAAACTCGTCGGTGAGGTTTTGCAGCGCCAGGGTATTGATCCTGCAAAACCCTGGGAGGCGCTGTTTTGACCATATTCGGGATGTCTTAGGTTGGTGGGTGCTCACCAGCAAGCGCAAGTTCTGATTATTGGTGCCGGTCCTGCTGGCTGTGCGGCAGCTATTCCGTTAGCCCGTGCCGGTTTGGACGTTGTGTTGGTCGACCGCCATGACTTCCCGCGGGACAAAGTATGCGGTGACGCCTTGATGCCAGACAGCTTAAAGGCTCTGCAGCAGTTGGGGTTGTCATCGGTTCTGGATCACTCTCTACACCTGGATACTTTGGAGGTTTTCTCGCCTAATGGTGACTCCGCCCAGCTGACTGGCCAATACGCGGTAATGCCGCGACAGGAACTGGATCAAGCGCTGCTCGACAATGCCCTGGCAGCCGGAGCTCGCATACTGACGCCCTTGAAATTACAGGCTGCTTTGTTTCAGGACGGGGATGTCGGCGGAGGTGTTTTTGTTGATAAGGATGGCGGATTGGTGGAATTGCGGGCGCCGATAACCTTGCTGGCTACGGGTGCCGCCAAGCAACCTTTACTGCAGTTTGGTGTTGCGATGCGTGATTCTCCCAGTGCCATGGCTGCCCGTTGCTATGTGCGCGTGCCCGAGTGGCTACAGGCCAGCTACCCCAACTTGTCCATATCCTATGACCGCTCCATTTGTCCCGGTTATGGTTGGGTTTTTCCCGGGCCTGGGGGAGTCTACAATTTGGGTGTGGGAGTTTTTCTCGATAGTCGCCGACCTTCACCCTACGATTTAAACCAGGCCTGGGCGCGTTTTACGCAAGCATTTTCCCCAGCGCGGGACATATTAGCCGGTGGCGAGGTACTGACCAGTTTGCGTGGCGCGCCCCTGCGCACCGGCTTGCGAGGCAGCCATTTATCCCGTCCCGGTTTGCTGGTATTGGGCGAGGCCGCAGGGACCACCTATTCTTTCAGTGGAGAAGGGATTGGTAAGGCTATGGCGAGCGGATTGCTGGCCGCTAATCTGATAGAGGCGTGGTTTGCCGGGGGGCAGGGTAATACACTTTCATTGGCTACGGATTATACCAATCAAATGTATCGCACCTATAAGAGCCGTTTCGATGGCTACCGGCAGGCACAACGTTGGTTGAGTAACCCGGCCTTCTGTAATTTTCTGGTGCGCCGGGCCAATCATGGACATTATGTGCGTCGCCAATTCGAGGCACTGGTGACCGAGAGCGCTGATCCCCGTCGTCTTTTTTCGGTGACAGGCTTGTTTAAATCGTGGATTTCATAACGGGGAGAGAATTTCTTGACAATCGAATCAGAAAACGATTTGGAGAAACTGCGTAAGATCGGACGCATAGTCGGGCTGACCATTCAGGAAATGGGCCGCCATCTGCAAGCCGGCATGACGACTGCGGAACTGGATGAGATTGGTGCGCGGTTTCTTGAAAGCCACGGCGCACGCTCTGCCCCGCAACTCTGTTACCAGTTTCCCGGTGCTACCTGTATCAGTGTGAATGAACAGGCGGCACACGGTATCCCTGGTGCGCGTGTGATTCAAGAGGGCGATCTGGTGAACATCGATGTATCCGCTGAACTGGATGGGTATTTCGCCGATGCTGGGGCTTCATTTCCCGTCGGTAAAGTCTCGCGACTCAAGCAGCGCCTGTGTCACCACACTCGCCGGGCCTTGGACAGGGCAATCGATTCGGCGCGTGCAGGGCGCATGCTAAATGTTATTGGGCGCGCGGTTGAACATGAGGCCGCCAGTTGTGGCTTTACCATTATCCGTGACCTGGCCAGTCACGGCGTCGGACGTTCTCTGCATGAAGAACCCAAGTCCATTTATACCTTTTATAATCCCCATGACCGGCGTCGTCTTCACGAAGGTATGGTGATAACCATCGAGCCTTTTCTATCGGATGGTGGTC
The DNA here is from genome assembly GCA_002450975.1 of Proteobacteria bacterium UBA6915. GTDB lineage: Bacteria > Pseudomonadota > Gammaproteobacteria > UBA6915 > UBA6915 > UBA6915. Next base: position 5,797 of record DKAX01000158.1, on the reverse strand, counting down.
AGCATGTAACAACCCATGCCGATGGCTGGACCTTGTTGACCGAAGGTGGTCGTGCCAGTGCGCAATACGAGCACACCATGGTTATCACCAAAGGGCGGCCGATTTTACTTACCGCTGTTTAGTGCCGGATTCAAAAGTTTAATATCAATTCAAAGCGCATGATCCATTGGCTGAGGACTATTCGATTTTGAATCTGTCCCAGCCAATCGCCTTCGATATATTGGTTTTGGTAACCTTCCGTATAGATCCAGTTGTAGTCATAACTGGCGGCAAACAACACAGGGCTTGAATGAAGAGGGGTTTGCCAGCGCGCACCGATACCGCTGCCGTAGCCGGAAGCCGACGACCAGGATTTTTTACTGCGCAGCAGGTGGTTGTCGTAGTCTTCGGCAGTGGCCAACGGTGAGTAATAGCCACTTATGATCAACTGCCGTCCCCCTGGCCATAACCGGGTAATGTTGAGTTGTCCATAAGGCAGTGAATAGTCGACTTGATATGTCAGCACCAGACCGGGTTGGGTATCGTGCGAGCGAGTCGGTCGTGATGGATACCATTGATCCAGGTTATAGAGGCGATAGGCGAGATTCCACCGGCGGTAACCCAGCTGAATGCTGGACTGCCAACCAATACTGTCCAGCAGTAGGATCTCTGCATAGATATCCCATTGCAGGTAATTGAGTTGACTGTCGCTGAGTGAATAGATATCCAGGCTATCGGCATCATTGACGACGACCCCCCAATCGGAGTCTTCCATTTTGCCGGCATAGCTTTCGCCCGGGCTTGTGACCAGAGCCGCGCCAAACACCAGCTTCTCCTTCCAGCGATGCTGCCATGTGAGCTGCAGCAATTCGAGTGCCAGGGGAAATTTCAATTCGCTGAGCGGAAAGTGGGTTGTGCCGGATTCTGTAGGCGTTTCCACCTGGCCACCGATCTGGTAGAGGCTGTTGCCCTGGCTGAGGAGTAAACCTATACCGATATGTGAGTCCTGCAGCCATGATGGCTCCAGGTTATGGGGGGTTGCCGCGAAGCTGGCGTCCGCGATCTGCCATATAATCAGGAATAACATAAGCTTACTGCGCATAGATAATGTCTTGCGGTAGGGTTTGGCGATCGCACGTCTTGTGGCTATCTAAACGTTGGTCGAAAGCAGTGTCTGTGTCAACCCATGCGTAGGACTGGTTTGGTGTAGGTCACAGCATTTATAGCTGCTGCGGGTGTCGCATAACAAAAAAAGGCGACTCTGGAGTCGCCTTTCTCGTCAGTATTACAACTGTTTACGGACGGTCGATACCGTGTTTAGAGAGTATGTCCGTAAATTCATCAGACTGAAAAGCCTTCATTAAGGCTTCACGAGCAGCTTGCTGTTTCTTGTTCCAGTCACCTTTGATTCGTACTGCTTGAAGAACGGCAGATTTGTTGCCTTTGGCAGGTTTGGGGTCTTCTGCGCTGCCGCCAACCGGAACGATTTCAAATTTGTCCGGGAAAGTGCGTGTGAAGTACAGGGCAAGGTGATAAAAGATAAAACCGGCATCGGCCTCACCTGTGGCAACGGCCCAGGGTTGTTCACGATGCATAATGCGTTTGCCGCTTACCCACTTACACTTGTTGCCCTTGTTGTCGCACTTTGACTGGTCACTGTTAAAAATGGAGTCGAACAGTTTGTCGGCAGTCATGCCGGCCGGTGCGTTGGTATCGTTGGCAGCCACGTCATAAATGGAGCCGGAGAAGTTACCGAAGGAACCGGCCTCCAGTTTGGGGTGAGGTGTAACCAGGGTGACGTCTTTGCGGCCCAGATCCCAAACGCTTTTGATGTTTTTAGGGTTGCCCTTTTTCACAAAGATCACGTTACCGCGATTTTTCAGTATTTTTACGGGCTCACCTTCGGTAACGCCCATGCTGACCAGTTTATCAATCAGCTTTTGCGGGCCAACGGCCACCTGCGGCATGCAGTTCATGTTCATATTACCGAACTGGACTGTTTTGTTAGCAACCTGTTTGGGCGCGATGGGTGGGCTGGTGGTGTAGTACCAGGTCTTGATGTCCAAATCCTTGGCGTATTTGCCCAGGTAGACCTGCCACATTTCACGCAAGGCCATATGATAGTTACCCGCCGTTGACAGGACGATATCGCATTCTCCGATTTGACCATGCAGGTCGGCCAGACGGTTGGCGGTAGGCTCCGTCAGGTATGGGTCTGCCTGGGAAAAATCCCCCGGCCACTCCAACAGATTTTCCGGTGCGACTATGTGGGGTTGGCCGTTTATCGCCGGTACCGCCTGCGCGTTGGCGCTGATGAGAGACGAGAGGCTGAGCAGTGATATCAAAAGATATTGTGTTTTTAACATTAAAAAAATCTCCTTGTTATTTTAAGTGGTGGTCAATCCTGGAAAGTGCGGGGCAAGATAGATCTTATCCCCGTAAAGCCAAGGATTCTCGTACAGCGGAATGTTGCAAGGCGGCAGACGATGGACCGTCTATAGAGGGGTCCCAGGATGGATCATCCATGCAATACCCAAATAACATCCACAAATCAAAAATCGTTGTTATTTTGCCTTGTCTATCCCGGAGTGTTCAACAAGTTAGTGCGTGTTGTTTTGGCATTTTCACAACCAGCCGCCATGGTAAAGGCAAGTATCGGCCACAGGCTATCGAGTAATATCGGTTTCCGGGTTGAGCTTGACCGCCGGACTATTTGGCGTATCTTGAAACTAGGCCCCAGTGAAGAGCGCCGATATGGCCAAACCCCCATCCTCCACGTCCATGCGTAAGACAGCCAAACCCAGTTTGCGCCTTCGTCCGGTTGCCATCGACACCTACCATGAAAATGTGGCCTATTTGAATCGTTCCTGCGAGCTTTATCGAGCTGAGGGTTTTCAGGCCTTGAGCAAGATTGTGGTGCAGGCCAACGGCCGCAAGATCTACGCGCTTTTGAACGTGGTTGATGATGAAGCCATTGTTACTGGTGATGAGTTAGGTCTGGCCGAGCAGGCCTTCGATCAGCTGGGCTTGAAGGCCGGTGACGAGGTTTGCGTCGATCATGCCGAGACACCCGCGTCCATGGATGCGGTTCGCCGCAAGATCGGCGGTGAACGCCTCAGTCTGGATGATTTTCGCGATATTACCCGTGATATCGTCGCCAATCGCTACTCCAAGATGGAGATGGCTGCCTTTCTGGTTTCGTCTACCCATATGGGGTTGGATCGCAACGAGGTGCTGGATCTAACCCGCGCCATGACCGAATCGGGCGATCGTATACGCTGGGATGAGGAGTTGGTGGCGGACAAACATTGTATTGGCGGCATTCCCAATAATCGTACAACCATGATTATCGTTCCCATTGTTGCCGCCCATGGTCTGCTAATACCCAAGACCTCCAGTCGGGCAATCACCTCGCCTGCCGGTACCGCGGATACCATGTCTGTGTTGGCGGAGGTCAAGCTGACACCGGAGCAGATGCACAAAGTGGTCAGTAAAACCCGCGCCTGTCTTGCCTGGGGCGGCACGGCGCGTCTGGCACCGGCGGACGATATTCTTATTTCCGTTGAGCGGCCGCTGGGTATCGACTCCGAGGGTCAGATGGTCGCGTCTATCATCTCCAAGAAGCTGGCCGCCGGTGCCACTCATCTGTTGATCGATATCCCCATCGGTGCCAGTGCCAAGGTGAGGCACATGGATCATGCACTGCGTCTGCGTAAGCTGTTCGAGTTTGTCGGCGATCGTGTGGGTATTCATGTCGAGGTCATGATTACCGATGGCAGCGAGCCGATAGGTCGGGGTATCGGTCCGGTTCTGGAGGCACGTGATGTTTTGCAGGTGCTGGAGAATGATCCGGCGGCACCCTTGGATCTAAGACAAAAATCACTGCGTCTGGCCGGGCGTATTCTGGAGTTTGATCCCGACGTGCGTGGGGGGCAGGGGTATGCACTGGCTCGGGATATTCTGGAGTCGGGTCGTGCCTTGCAGCGCATGCGGAAAATTATCCAGGCGCAGGGCGAGATCGAGCTTGTATTGCAGCCGGGCAAGCTGATCCGTGAAGTCTTTGCCGAGCGTGATGGCATGATTGTGTCTATCGATAACCAGCAGATGAATAAAATCGCCCGTATCGCCGGGGCACCCCTGGATCGCGGTGCCGGTGTGGATCTTTTGAAAAAAGTCGGTGACAAGGTGAAAAAGGGTGAGGCTCTTTACCGTATCCACGCCGAATTTAATGCGGATTTTAACTTTGCCGTGTCCCTGTCTGAACAGCAGAGTGGATACCGCATCGGTGATGAACATGAAATCATCAGGATTGATTTGGAGGAGTAGTGCCAGCGACCACTAAAGCTCTGGTTCTAACCTTTCCCGGTTATCGCATTCAGGGAGAGGCATTGGCCGCTGCCTTGTCTGTGCCGTCGGCACAAGTGCATATTCATCGATTTCCCGATGGCGAGAGCAAAGTGACATTGCCGCCGGAGTTACCCAAACAGGTTGTGTTTTGCCGCAGCCTGGACCATCCCAACGACAAACTGGTGGAGTTGCTGCTGGCCGCGCGCGCAGCACGGGACACGGGCGCGGAGTCATTGGTTTTGGTTGCCCCCTACCTGTGTTATATGCGCCAGGACATAGCCTTTTCCCCGGGTGAGGTGGTGAGCCAAAAATGGATTGGGGAGTTTCTCGCTGGTCTATTCGATGTCCTGATTACTGTCGATCCCCATTTACATCGTGTAACTCATCTTCGACAGGCGATACCCATGGCGCAGGCTGAGACGCTCAGTGCTCAGTCACTTTTGGCCGATTACTGCCTGAGGGAATATCAAAATCCCCTATTGTTGGGTCCTGATGAGGAGTCGCGTCAATGGGTGGCGGTTATGGCGCAACAGCACGGGTTCGAATATGCCGTTGCCCGCAAGCGCCGATTGTCTGATACCGAGGTCGTGATAGAGCTGCCTCAACTACCGTCAGGTGAACGTTATCAGGGACGCCATGTGGTTTTGGTGGATGACGTGATCAGCAGCGGCCACACACTGGCTGAAATCGCCCGTTTACTTCAGGCTGAGGGTGTGGGCAGTATCGACAGTGTGGTTACCCACGCGTTATTCGCCCCGGGGGCGGACAATCTTCTGTATCAGTCGGGGATACGTTCGGTTGTCAGTACTGACAGTATTACCCATACCAGCAATCGTATTGCCCTGACTGCTCTGCTTGCGGATGCTACGCGTAAGTACATCGCAGTGAAAACTTGATGCGCTATCGTTACTCTTTTCCTTATTTATTAATATTCGTCGCGCTGTTGGTGTTACTGCTGGCCTTTGTACAGGTTGGGATTTTTAGTGTAGCCCTGGATAAATTGGGCATCTCCCTGCATGCGGCGGTAATAATATTGTTTACCTCTCTAGCAGGTAGCGCCATTAATATTCCGCTGTTCTATCTGCAGCCGGAACACGACGGTTTAATCGAGGATATCCGCCGTCATGGGTTATTGCATGGTGTTCCCTTATTGCCCGGACAGCGTGTGTTGGTGGCGATCAATGTCGGCGGTGCCGTTATCCCGGTACTGGTCTCATTCTATTTAATGGTGATCAGCGGCCTAGGTCTTTGGCGACTCCTATTGGCGGTTACAATCGTGTCTTTGGCCAGCTATGCCTTCAGTCGGCCCATACGCGGTGTTGGTATTGGTATGCCGGTATTGATAGCACCTTTGATAGCGGCTACGACGGCGCTGGTGATAGCGCCCCAACAGAGTGCGCCGCTGGCCTATATCGCTGGTACCCTTGGGGTGCTTATCGGTGCAGATATCATGCGTATGCGCGATGTGAGG
>DKAX01000230.1 GCA_002450975.1 Proteobacteria bacterium UBA6915 | reverse complement strand
ACGTCACCGGGATAGGCTTCACGTCCGGGCGGACGACGCAGCAACAGAGAAACCTGACGGTAGGCCCAAGCCTGTTTGGTCAAGTCATCGTATACGATCAGCGCGTCTTCGCCCTTGTCACGGAAGTATTCACCCATGGAGCAACCGGCATAGGGGGCGATAAACTGCATGGCAGCGGAGTCAGAGGCAGTCGCGGCCACGATGATGGTATGGGCCAAGGCACCGTGCTCTTCCAGCTTGCGAACCACGTTGGCTACTGAAGAGGCCTTCTGACCGACGGCGACGTAGATACACTTAACGCCGGTACCCTTCTGATTGATGATGGCGTCGATGGCGACAGCGGTCTTACCGGTCTGACGGTCACCGATGATCAACTCACGCTGACCGCGACCTACTGGCACCATGGCATCGATGGATTTCAAACCGGTTTGTACCGGCTGGTCAACGGACTTACGGCTGATTACACCAGGGGCAACCTTCTCGATGGGAGAGGACATGTCGGTGTTGATAGCGCCTTTGCCGTCGATGGGATTACCCAGAGAGTCGACTACGCGACCCAGCAGGGCTTCACCGACCGGCACTTCCAGAATGCGACCGGTACATTTAACGGTGTCGCCTTCCGAGATGTGCTTGTAGCCGCCCAGGACTACCGCGCCGACGGAGTCGCGCTCCAGGTTCAAGGCCATACCGAAGGTATTGCCCGGGAACTCGATCATTTCACCCTGCATAACATCAGACAGACCGTGGATACGCACGATACCGTCGGTTACGCTGACTACCGTACCTTCATTGCGGGCCTCGGAAGAGGCGGCGAAATTCTGGATACGCTTTTTAATGATATCGCTGATTTCAGATGGATTCAGTTGCATTCTCTTTTCCTCTAATTGATTCGGATCAGGCCAGAGCCGTTGCCAGGCTCTTCATATGACCGGCCGCCGAACCATCAATGACCATGTCACCCGCACGTATGATTGCCCCGCCAATCAGGGATTCATCCACGCGGCAGCTCAATTTAACCTCGCGACCCAAGCGCGCCTTCAAGGCGGCGGCAATTTTGTCTTGCTGCCCCTTGCTGACTTCGAAGGCAGAGATAACTTCGGCATCAACCGTCTTCTCCGCCTCTGCGCGCTGCACCTCGAACTGCACCAGAATCTCGCCGGCAACATCCAGGCGACGATTCTCAGCCAGTACCTTCACCAGATTCTGGCTATCGGCGTTCAAGGCCTTGCCGCAGGCTGCAATCACCACATCGGCGATCACGGCGCGATCCAGGCCAGGGTTTTGAATCACGGAAGCGACATCGGCATTGGCGCATACTGCAGACAACTCCTGCAACGCAGCCGACCACTCCTTCAATTTGCCCTGCTCACGGGCAAGCTCGAAAACGGCTTGCGCATAAGGACGGGCGATGGTTGATTTCTCTGCCATGGGACCGTCCTAAATTTTCGCTGCCAGATCGTTCAACAAGGCATCGTGCGCCTTGGCGTCGATCTCTTTTTTCAGAACCTTTTCTGCACCGGCAACCGCCAGGGCAGACAACTGACTACGCAGTTGTTCTTTGGCCTGAGTGACCTCGCGTTCGATTTCACTGCGCGCGGCACTGACGATGCGATCGCCTTCAACACGGGCATTGGCCTTGGCCTCTTCCACGATTTCAGTAGAACGCTTCTGTGCCTGAGCAACAATTTCGGCAGCCTGGTTTTTGGCATCCTTTAATACGCTCTTGGCGCGTTGCTCGGCCAATTCGGCGTCGTGCTTGCCTTTTTCGGCTGCAGACAGACCATCGGCAATACGCTTCTGGCGATCTTCCATCATTTTGGACAGAGGGCCCCACAGGACCTTGTTGACGAAGACCACCAACAAAGCAAAGGCGACAACCTGTGCTAATAGGGTAATGGTGATATTCACTGCTATTTCCTCCCGACTCGATTGAAAGGGCTGGCCAACAAGGGCCAGCCGTCAGTTAACGCATTCTATCGATTACAGGGCGCCAATAGCGGCTTTCAGGGCACCTACGAACGGGTTAGCGAACAGGAACCACATTGCGAATGCCAGGATGATGAAGGGGAAAGATTCCATCAGACCGGCAAAAATAAACATATTGGTCATCAGGGCAGGACGCATTTCAGGCTGACGTGCAATACCTTCCAGGGTCTTGGCACAAATCAGGCCCCAGCCGATAGCTGAACCCAGACCGGCGGCGGCCAGGATAACGCCAACGCCAACGGCGGTGTAGGCATAAATCATCGCGATCATATCTGCATTCATGATAGTACTCTCCTCAAATCAAAAGTCAGTTAAAGATAAAAAGTTAAACTCGCAAAGTCCGCGCGACCCGAATCGGCGCCGCGCGAGCTTTAGTGATCTTCCGTATGCGCCATACCCAGATAAACAATGGTCAACACCATAAAGATGAAGGCCTGCAAAGTAATAACCAGGATATGGAACAACAACCAGGCCAGATCCAGAACCACCTGCAAAGGCAACCAGATCAACATACCCAAACCAACGGTGGCCGCGCCGCCCAACAAGGCGATCAGCAGGAACACCAGCTCACCCGCAAACATATTACCGAATAGACGCAGACCCAAGCTGAGCGGCTTAGCCAGCTCTTCGATGGCGGTCATGACGATATTGACCGGCACCAGGAACTTGCCGAAGGGGTGAAACAGAAACATTTTCAGAAAACCGATAGGACCTTTGATCTTGATGTTGTAATACAACACCATTAAAAACACGGTCAGCGACATGGCCATAGTGGTATTCAAATCGGTGGTCGGCACGGCCTTCAGGTATTGAATGCCAAAGAAGTGCGCCACCAGAGGCAACAGATCGACCGGGATCAGGTCCATGAAATTCATGATCCAGACCCACAGGAAGATGGTCAGCGCCAAAGGTGCAATTATAGGATTATGACCGGGAAAAGAGTCGCGCACCTGACCGGAGACGAACTCCAGGATAGACTCCATGAAATTCTGGAAACCGCCAGGCACGCCGGGCGTGGCCTTGCGCGTAACGCGCATGCCCATAAATATGATCAGCAGCCCCAGGGCCACACTGATAAAAATAGTATCCAGATGCCAGGCAAAGAAACCAGCAGCCTGGTGCGTCACCGGATCACAATCACCGGCACAAAGATTGGTTAAGTGATGCTGAATATACTCGACGGTACCACCGCCGCTTGAAGAACCTTCAGTCGCACTCACAACATCTTCCCCTTATTTCTTGTTAGGCGCTTTGACGCGCATACCCATTACGTACCCGGCTTGTGCAAGCACAAGTCCGATCAACATGGCCAGGGGCTGCAACTTGATCAACGCCGCGCCCACGGCCAACATCACCAACACCAGCAAAAATCGAATAACCGCCCAGACGTATAAGATGGCCATGCCTTTTTTGGCATTGGTCAATGCAACCTCTGTTGAGCGGTTCACACTGCGCGCCAGCAACAGCGTGGAAATCACGATAGTGATGCCACCCCACAACACAGATAACGAATCAATCAAACCGGTAACAAAATAGGCGACTACCGTTGCCAGTAATACCGTGCCGATCTGGATCGTGATCACGCGCCGGGAATTTTTACTGGTCTGCTGTGTTAACGTGTTCAAAACAAATCCGGATGTGTCATCATTTTGTAGACCTTCATGATGCCGCCTACAAAACCCAGACAACCAAGAAGCAACATAAAAATCGGCTGAGTCTCCAGCCAGACGTCCAGGGCGTAACCCAGTAAAAAACCGGAAACCACCATAGAGGTCAATATCGAGCCCAGACTTATCAAGAGCAGGCCGGGACCCTTGGGCTTATCCCGTTGCGGTTTGTCCTGTCGCGAGACAACCATTCGGAGTCCCTTTCAACGCGCGCTATAAGTACAACTTATTAAGAACGACTCAAAACTGGAAAAACTACCAGAGGAGACCGCCAGACAGCGCCATGCTGCGGGGCGGCAGTATAATGCCGCTCCCCAGAGAGGTCAACGAAAAGGGGGAAAAAGCTCACATTCCTGGAATAATCAGGAGTTGATTGAAAACTTGCTATTGATGAAGCTAATTGCCGCCCAGGCATTCACCGCATAAACAGTGGGGATGCACTTGCTTTAGCGGATATGGGCGAGTATGCCGTCAAGCTCATCCAGGTTGTTGTATTGAATAACGAGCTTGCCTTTACCCTTGGGACCATGCTGGATTTCAACTTTCGCACCGAGCTTTTCCGCCAAATCGTCTTGTAACCGACGAACATCCGGATCGACGCGCGGCTTGCTCGGCGTTTCAGGCTCACCCGATTGCAACTTACGCACCAGCGCCTCGGTCTCGCGCACCGACAGGGCACGACTGACCACCTGCCGCGCAGCGGACAATTGCTTGTTTCCTTCCAAAGCCAACAAGGCACGGGCATGACCCATCTCCAGGTGGCGTTGCGCCACCATACGCTGCACCTCTTCCTGCAGCCCCAGTAAACGTAACAGGTTGGTCACTGCCGCTCGGGAACGACCCACGGCATCAGCCGCTTCTTGATGAGTCAGGCCAAATTCATCGATCAGACGCTGTAAGGCGTGGGACTCCTCCAGGGGATTGAGATTTTCACGCTGGATATTCTCGATCAAGGCCATGGCGATGGCCGCCTCGTCAGGCACATCGCGCACAATGGCGGGTATTTCGTGCAATCCGGCTATCTGACTGGCGCGCCAGCGACGTTCACCGGCGATGATCTCGTAACGATTGGCTCCATTGACCGGACGCACAACAATCGGCTGCACCACGCCCTGTGCCTTGATGGAGGCCGCCAACTCCTCCAGACTCTCGGTGTGCATGTCGATACGCGGCTGGTATTTACCCGGTTGGAGAAACTCGATCGGTAATTTGCGTAACTGGCCGTCACTGTTTACGGCACCGTCTCCATTACCACTATTGATTGCCTGCTCCGGATCCACACGGGCGGCCCCCAATAGTGCGTCCAAACCCCGTCCCAATGCGCGTTTTTTTACCGACACTTCACTAACCTCTTTTCACTTATACGGCAGCCAGGCGACCGGCTTCTTCCCTACGTAACATCTCACCGGCCAGCGCCAGATAGGCCTGCGCGCCACGCGACATCTTGTCATAAATCAGCACCGGCTGACCAAAGCTGGGCGCCTCGGCCAGGCGCACATTGCGCGGAATCACTGTGCGATAGACCTTTTCTCCGAAATAGCTGTCAAGCTGGGCCGTGACCTCATTGGCCAGATTATTGCGCGGATCAAACATCGTACGCAGTAAACCTTCCACCTTGAGTCCGGGATTAAACGTGCGGCGCACCCGGTCGATGGTATCCACCAGGGCAGACAAACCTTCCAAGGCGTAGTATTCACACTGCATGGGTATCATGACGGTGTTTGCGGCCACCATGGCATTGATGGTCAACATGTTTAGCGACGGTGGACAATCGATAAATATGTAGTCATAACGATCAGCAACCGATTGCAGCGCCACACGCAGACGGCTCTCACGCTGTTGCGTGGTCAGCAATTCGACCTCAGCCGCAGTTAAATCACCATTTGAGGGCACCACGTCATAACCGGCGTCACCACCGGCGGGCACGATAACACTCTCAACACTTTGGGTACCCAACAACACGTCATAACTGGAAAAGGTCAGATCATTCTTATCGACGCCGCTGCCCATAGTGGCATTACCCTGCGGATCGAGGTCGACCATCAGTACACGCCGGTGGGTCGCCGCCAGCGACGCGGACAGATTGATACTGGTGGTGGTTTTGCCCACACCGCCCTTCTGATTACAAACCGCTACTATTCTTCCCATGTCACAACTCCCGCGAACATATTCTTGATAAGCATGGCACTATCCCACACCAACTCGCTATTCCGCCTTCAATTTTAATTCCACCAAATGACGCTCAGCATCCAGGGCTGGCACCGTCAAACGGTGACACCCTTGCATTTGTACCTCGCCGGTCAACTCCGCCAATTCGGCAATGGGTTCGACGCCCTTCATGGCCAGAATCACGCCGTCAGGCGCCAACAAATGACGGGTCATGGTCACCATATTGATCAAACTGGTAAAGGCGCGGGCAACAATGGTATTGAATCCACCTGGATAACGGAAATCTTCTACCAGACTGGTTGCAATCTCGACGTTATCCAGCCCCAGCTCCGCAATCGCCTGATTCAGGAAACGGGTCTTCTTCGACTTGCTGTCGAGCAAAACGAATTGCGCCATAGGCAACATTACCGCCAGGGGAATCCCCGGCAACCCCGCCCCGGTTCCCACATCCAACACCGCCGGGCCCTTAACGTACGGCAAAACCACCAGGCTGTCGAGGATGTGACGGGTGATCATTTGACCGGGGTCTCGAACCGAGGTCAGGTTATAGACCCGATTCCACTTGGCCAACAATTGGATATAGTCTAATAATTGATCTCTCTGGCGCTCACTGGCAGCGATAGAGAGCTCAGCTAAACCGCTATTTAAATGCTCCACCAATAACATGGCTGTTGATAACCTTGGTTTAGGCGCGTTTGCGCGTTAACTCACCACGTTTCTTCATGTGGACCAACAACAGAGAAATTGCTGCCGGTGTAACACCGGGAATACGACTGGCCTGTCCCAGGGTCGCCGGCCGCTGGGAATCCAGTTTCTGGCGAACCTCCGTCGACAGGCCCGAGACCTGCTGATAATCCAGATCAGGGGGCAGAACAGTTGATTCGTGGCGCTGGTGACGCTCGATCTCCTCCAGCTGCCGGTCAATGTAGCCGGCATATTTGACCTGTATCTCCACCTGCTCGGCAACGCTGGGATCACTCACTGCCTCGCCAGCCCCCGGCAATGACATCAATGAATAATAGGACACATCCGGGCGACGTAACAGCTCGAGAAGATTGTACTCACGGGACAAACCCTGCCCCAGCACCCGCTGCGCATCCTCCCGTGGCAGACGCCCGGGCACCATCCAGGTTATACGCAGCCGCTGCTGCTCCAGCTCAATGGCCTCGCGCTTGGCTTCGAAGGCGCGCCAGCGCGTGTCATCCACCAGCCCCAGATCACGACCGATGGCGGTCAAACGCAGGTCGGCGTTGTCCTCACGTAACAACAGGCGGTACTCCGCCCGGCTAGTAAACATGCGATAGGGCTCACGGGTACCGCGGGTGATGAGGTCATCCACCAGGACACCCAAATAGGCCTGGCTACGCTCTGGGTACCAGGGCTCGCGCCCCTGGGCCCGACGGGCGGCATTCAGCCCGGCCAGCAAGCCCTGGGCTGCCGCCTCTTCATAGCCGGTGGTGCCGTTGATCTGACCGGCGAAAAACAGGCCTTCAATGAATCGTGTTTCCAGGCTGGGCTTAAGATCACGCGGATCAAAAAAGTCATACTCAATGGCGTAACCCGGTCGGGTGATATGGGCCTGCTCCAGCCCCTTCATGGAGCGCACCAGGGCCAGCTGCACATCGAAGGGCAGGCTGGTGGAGATACCATTGGGATAGACCTCGTGGGTGGTCAGCCCCTCGGGCTCCAGAAAGATCTGGTGGGAATTCTTGTCGGCAAACCGGACCACCTTGTCCTCGATGGAGGGGCAATAACGCGGCCCGACCCCCTCGATGACGCCGGTAAACAGGGGTGAACGGTCCATGCCGCCGCGGATAATATCGTGGGTTTGCTCGTTGGTATGAGTAATATGGCAGGGCACCTGGGTCGGATGCTCCCGGGCTGATCCCATGAATGAAAAAACCGGCACCGGCTCATCCCCTGGCTGGGCCTGCAGCTGGCTATAGTCGATGCTCTTGCCGTCGATGCGCGGCGGCGTACCGGTCTTGAGCCGGTCCACCCGGAAGGGCAGCTCGCGCAAGCGCCGTGCCAGCGCAATCGAGGGCGGGTCACCGGCACGGCCACCGGGGTGATTCTCCAGGCCGATATGGATACGCCCACCCAAAAAGGTCCCTACGGTGAGAACCACACTGGGAGCAAAGAAACGCAATCCCATCTGAGTTACCACACCGGTTACCCGCTCCTGCTCCACGATCAAATCGTCCACCGCCTGTTGAAACAGGGTCAAATTGGGGTGATTTTCCAGGGTTTGACGGACTGCTGCCTTATATAAGAGTCGATCGGCCTGGGCGCGGGTGGCA
>DKAX01000146.1 GCA_002450975.1 Proteobacteria bacterium UBA6915 | reverse complement strand
CCGGGAATACTTGACCACTACACATACTTTCAATATTGTCCAAATTTATATACTTCAAACTTACCCTAGCTTTCGATACATTTTTTTCTATACACTCCCTCATTGCCAAAATTGGCGCTATCGTTTCGTCATACGCTTCTAAAAAATTCATCCTTTTGGGCAAATTAATTCTTAGCGCACTACCCTCTCTATCAATATCAACTACTTTTCCTTTTACTAAATTCCGAACATTATCAGGTAACAAAATTTTATAGCCAATATCTAGGTCACTGCGCTTTTTTCTACGCCTCCTTATATTTATTTTCACTTGGCGCCGTTTAAACCACCAACGCTGCTTTTCTGTAATTTTTTTCATACAATTGAAATGTATATAATACCCCAAGTGTCAATATATACCCACACGTCACAATGTATATAAAATAGTTAACTTTGTCGAATATACTTGGCAAGACCTATCAACCTTTTGACCCCCGTTACCCCCCGATAATTACTTTGTAAATACTTACTCCAATCTCCAGTGTAGTAGAGCAGATGAAGAATAATCAAATTCCTTGAAATGACACCTAATTCCAACAGGTTGCCTCCGAGATACTGCCTGAATAAGAATTCAATCCTAATGGGGTTGGAGTTAAAATCACCTGAATACTAGCTGCTATGTCAGTTCAGAGCCGACGTTTTGTGTACCGCCCTGGATCCCCGTAGAGGTCGAGTTGTCAGGTTTGATTTTCGGCTTATCAATCAGAGTGGGCGCATGGACGCGCCCGGCGTGCAGTCAGGCTATGGACAGCCTGTCTGCACGCCTCAACCCGAAAAGCAAACCTGACAACATGCTTTCGACATCTCCGGGGCGGTTTTCTTTTGGTTCGTTTTCTTTGTCCGCACAAAGAAAATGAACTCGGCCTGCCGTCCGAGAACGGCTTTAAATATAGGCTTCGCGCAGCGAATCAATCATTAATAAACAAGCCAAAAGTACACCTACATAGGTAACACATACACCTACCCCCCAAACACCCCCTCCATCACCTCCACAAACCGCTGCGCTTGCGGTGACAAATACTTCCCCTGCCGCAACACCAGTCCATAACTACGCTGCGGAAAATAATCGTTCAACGGTTTACGCGCCAATCGCTCCTCGCCGGTAAGGCAGACATCGGTGACGATGGAGATGCCCATGCCCAGTTCGACATATTTCTTGATCACCTCCCAACCACCCGCCTCTAATGCGATGTGATAGGGAAGTTTATGTTGGGTAAAGATCAAATCGACAATGCGCCAGGTACTGAGGTGGCGCGGTGGCAGGATCAAACCGTAGGGACTGATCTGTTCTAAGGTAACGGGGTCACTCTTCGCCAGCGGGTGATCCAGTGGTGTGATCAAGGTGGGTTCGTAGGTAACGATGGGTTGATAGCTGATGTCCTTGGGGACTTCCAGCATGGAGCCGACGGCGAAATCGGCTTGATCGGCGCGCAGCATGGCGAGGCCGTCACGACCGGTGACGTTGTGCAGTTTGATCTGGATGCCGGGGTATTGCTGGGTAAAGCGCTTGATGGGTTCGGGCAATATATAAAGAATGGTCGACTCGCCGGCGGCGATGTTGAGTTCGCCGTGTTCCAGGTCTTGGTATTGTTGGCTGAAACGTTCGTGCAGGTGGTCTATGCCTTCCACCAGAGGTAGCGCCATTTTGTAGAGATCTTCACCGGCGGGGGTGAGTTTGATCTGCGGGCCGCGTCGCTCGAACAGGGTGGTGTTGAATTCGCGTTCTAAGGCCTGGATCTGCAATGTGACCGAGGGCTGACTGAGAAAGAGCGCCTGCGCCGCCTGGCTGATGTTGCCGCTGCGCGCGGTCTGGCAGAAGGCGCGCAGTTGCTTGAGGCGGTTTTGTTTGTAGTAGAGGGGTTCGCTCTTGGCCATGCGGTCTCCTTCGATAAAAACATTGAGATGTAGGGTGGGCACGATTTCTGTGCCCACCAGGGAGCGGCACCCTACCCGCCTTAGGCATAAACCTCATGGCGCCCCTATACGCTATATATAAGAGTCGCTTTGGGTGGCGCTTCGGACTGCTATTTCAGTCACCTACAACTAATTATTATTCTTTTTAATATTCATCATTGAAATAATTAGGTTTTCAAATAATACATCCTTTGCCAGACTCAGTAAAACCCCTAGTGTTTATCTTGATATAGTAGTGAAACACTCAGGAATTCAGGAGGTAGCACCATGGCAGACCTGACCCACATCACCTTAGCCGGCACCTTTATGGCGGGCCTGGGGGTGGGTTTGGCCGGTTTGCTGGCCCTGGCGCAGCGCAAGCTCTATGTCTATGAGGACCCGCGCATCGACGAAGTAGAGTCCCTGTTGCCGGGCACCAACTGCGGCGCCTGCGGTACCGCCGGTTGCCGGGTGTTCGCCCAGGCCCTCATTAGCGGCGACAAAGACCCCGGCGAGTGCACCGTCTCCCCCAAGGATCAGGCCCAGGTCATCGCCGATTTCCTTGGGGTAGCCGTGGGTGAACACGAAAAACGCGTGGCACGTCTGGCCTGCGCTGGCGGCAACCATGTGGCCAAGAACGGCGCCCTCTATGCCGGACTGAACACCTGCCGCGCCGCCAGTCTGGTGGCCGGTGGCGGCAAGGGGTGTAGTTGGGGTTGTCTCGGTCTAGGCGACTGCGCCCAGGTGTGCGAATTCGGTTCCATCACCATGGACAGCCACGGCCTGCCGGTAGTCGATAACGATCTATGCACCGCCTGCGGCGACTGCGTCGCGGTTTGCCCCAAACAACTCTTCTCCCTGCAACCCATCAGCCATCGCCTGTGGGTGGCCTGCAAGAATCAAGGCTTTGGCGACGCCGAAGAGGCGCAGTGCGAGGTGATCTGTAACGCCTGCGGCCGCTGCGCGCTGGATGCGCCCGAAGGGGTCATCGAGATCCGTAACCATCTGGCCGTTATCGATTATGGGAAGAACGCCCTGGCCTCACCCATCGCCATGGAACGCTGCCCTACCGGCGCCATCGTCTGGCTGGACGATCACGGCGTGCGCAAGGGCCGCGAGGCGAAGAAGATTTTACGTCATGAACCGTTACCCGGGAGTTTCTCATGAGCACCATTCTGAAATTTAAAAAGAACGGCCAAGGCGATGTCAGTGCCACCGATAACGGCACTGCCCTCACCAATAACATCGACGAAGGCCCGCAAGGCAAAAAACAAAAGAAGGTGAAATACCCCGGTATCCGCAGCGCCATGGACGGTAACTCAGCCGTCATCATGTGCGAACGCGAGGCCTCCGATGCGGCAGGCGCCTACCCCATCACCCCCTCCACACAAATGGGTGAATACTTCGCCGAGGCCGCCGCACAGGGACACATCAACGTCTCTGACCGTTCCTTGATCTTCATCGAACCCGAGGGCGAACACGCCGCTGCCGGCGTCACTGCCGGCTTGTCCATGACCGGTCTGCGCGCCACCAATTTCTCCTCCGGCCAGGGCGTGGCCTATATGCATGAATCACTCTACGCCGCCGCCGGCAAGCGTTTGACCTATGTGTTGAACATGGGCTGCCGCGCCATCACCAAGGCGACGCTCAACGTACACGCCGGTCACGATGATTACCACGCTATCGACGACACCGGTTTCTTTCAAGTGATGGGCAAGAGCGCGCAAGAGGTGTGCGACTTGAATCTGATCGCGCACAAGATCGCCGAGCTTTCACTGACACCGGGCATCTGCGCACAGGATGGTTTTCTCACCACCCACCTGATCGAATCGTTGTTAATACCTGAACGCGAATTGATCGCTGAATTTCTCGGCCGCCCCGACGACATCATCGACACACCGACGCCGGCACAGCGCATGCTGTACGGCGATAAGCGTCGGCGCATTCCCACCTTGTGGGATGTGGATGACCCTATGGTCTCCGGCGCGGTACAGAACCAGGACGCCTATATGCAATCGGTGGCCGCGCAGCGTCCCTACTTCTATCAACACGTGGCACCGCTGACCGATCAGGTGATGGAGGAGTTCTACCAACTCACCGGCCGTCGCTACAACCGCATCAACAGCTATCGCTCCGACGATGCCGACTATCTCATCGTCGGTCATGGCTCCATGCTCGCCACCGCCGAAGCAGTTGCTGATTACATGCGCAAGACGCGCAAGATCAAGGTGGGCGTGGTCAACATCCACATGTTCCGCCCCTTCCCCGGCGATCTGCTGGGGCATGTATTGAAGGGTCGCAAGGGTGTGGTGGTGCTGGAGCGTGTCGATCAACCGCTGGCGGAAGACCTGCCGTTGATGCGCGAGGTGCGCTCTTGTGTCAGCAAGTGCATCGAAAACGGCGTGGCCAAATCCTATGACCACTACGCTGCCTTCACTGCCAAAGATATCCCGCCGCTCTACTCCGGCTCGTTTGGTTTGGGTAGTCGTGACCTGCAACCGGAAGGTCTGATCGGCGCCATCGAAAACATGTTGCCCGATGGCAAGAAGCGTAAGTTCTTTTATCTGAGTGTGGACTTCGTGCACGACCACGCCGCTACACCTAAGCAGGAGATTTATCAACAAAACCTGCTGGATCACTATCCGCGCATCAAAGAGCTCTCCCTGCACGGCAGCGAAAACCCCAACCTGATGCCCGAGGGTTGCATCGCCATCCGCATGCACAGCGTCGGCGGTTGGGGCATGGTGACCACCGGCAAGAACCTGGCCA
>DKAX01000143.1 GCA_002450975.1 Proteobacteria bacterium UBA6915 | reverse complement strand
TAGCCCTCGGCATACTTGTTGGTCAGCACGGAACCCTGGGCCTGCATCACGCGTGGGCTGGCATAGTTTTCCGAAGCAATCAATTCGATATGTTCTTCCTGACGACGCTCTTCCTGCTGGATGGCGCCCCATAATTCGTCGTCGTAACCGGCGATAGACATATGTTTGTCGAACATGGTTTTCCTCAAGTCCCGATTGTTAAAGAAAGGCGGCAATCTTACCCGATTTGCTCCATTAACACCATGTTTTAACCTGATTTTTTCTGCCAGCTTTCCAAGACTTTACGCATGCGTTTAACGTGGTGGCCCTCCCAATAGAGACGGCCGCAGCCGGGGCAGGCCAGTAAAATTTCCAGGCGTGTCCGGGCCTTGGGTGGCACCTGCGGGCGCTGCTCCGGGGGCGCCGCCACCAGCGGCGTGTTGCAGATCATGCAGCGGCTGAAGGGACGGTACAGCCAGTCCACCCCCAGGCGCCGGGAAAGCTCCCGCGCACAGGAGTCGGTGTCATTACATTCCAATAACATAGCCGCGCCGGCCTGGGCCGCGCGGCGCTCCATCATCTGTTTGTCGCGGGTCAAAAGCAGACGCCCCTGGGCAACGGCCTGTGCCATCACCTCCCTATCGGCCAGGCCGTCGTCGGCAATCTCGGTGTCATAGCCGGCGGCACGCAGCCAGCGTCCCAACCGTTTCAACATCTCATCACAATAAAAACGCACATCGACCCCGTTACATTCGGTTACACGTCGTTACCGGTCACAGACAGACATCGCGCGCCCCTCGCCCTAAGATTTCATCGTACGATTCTTAACAAGGAGATACACCATGCACAGACGTTTTCGTTTTTTTCCCTGGTTTCTTGTCGGCGCCCTGGGCAGCCTGTCACTGGTCGGCTGCGGCCACCACCACCATCGCCATGACCCCGAGGGACATAGCGACTATATCGTGAAAAAGATCAGCCGCAAGCTTGACCTGAACGACGCCCAAAAGGAGAAGCTGGTGGCAGTACAAAAGGCCTTGCTTGCCGCGCGCAACAAACACCGCGAACAGAAACAGGGGCAATGGGACAGCCTGAGAAGCAACATCCCGGGCGAACGCCTGGATACCGATGCACTGCAGACCATGTTGAACGGCCATGCGGACACTATCAAAGGCGAGTCACCACAGATCCTGGACAAACTGGCCGAGTTTCATGCCAGCCTGACTGCGGAACAAAAGCAGAAACTGGTGGAACACCTGGATAAGCACCACAAGCGCCATCACGGTTAAGACCGCGCAGCGGTCGGTCGGTGGCACGCGGCGACTCTCCTCCCCGTCCGCGTGCCCGATTTTTTGTTGGCCTGCCAGCTGCTACACTGCATACCATGAGCACAAGCAGTAAACAGATCCTCATCATCGACGACGACCAAAAGTTGTGCGCCCTGCTGCAGGAGTATCTCGGACGTTTTGACTACCAGGTTGATGCCCGGTACCTGCCATCAACCGGTTTGCAGCATCTCGAGCAACAGCGGCCCGATCTGGTCATACTCGATGTCATGTTGCCGGAGATGGACGGCTTCGAAGTCCTGAAACAGATACGCCGCAGCAGCCAGGTGCCGGTGATTATGCTCACCGCCCGCGGCGAGGTTACCGACAAGGTGGTCGGTCTGGAGCTGGGGGCCGACGACTATCTGCCCAAACCCTTTGAGCCGCGTGAACTGGTGGCACGTATACAAACCGTGTTGCGACGCCTCAACGGTGGCAACGGCAATACCAACGACGAATCGGCAACATGCCTGACCAGTGACGACCTGGAACTTGACCTTTTACGACGCAATCTCAAGGTCAATGGTGAGGCAGTAGAACTGACCACCATGGAGTACGAACTCTTGGCTATATTGATGCAACAACCCGGACAGCTGCTGTCACGTAACGATCTTATGGAGCAGATTCGTGGTATCGACTGGGATGCCCTCAATCGCTCCATCGACATGAGTATCAGCCGCCTGCGACAAAAACTGGGCGATGACCCGAAGAGTGCCCGCTATATCAAGACCGTGCGCGCCAAAGGCTATCAGTTTATTGCCCCGGTACAGGTGCACCATGCATAGAACCACACATCACCATGGTGGCCGACGCGGCTGGCGACGGCACTCACGCCACTCGATCTTTTTCCGCCTGCTGATGATCTTCGGCCTGTCTACGCTGGCACTGATGATCCTGATCAGCGCCACCGCCCACTTTTTGGCCACACCGGAGGGGCTGGTCAATCGCTTCCTGCTCAATAACGTCGGTCAGTATCTGGAGTATCTTACCCGTGAGTGGGGTGAACCACCGGATAAGGATCGGGCTGAGCAATTGTCACAGCGCCTGGGCTTCAAGCTGCGCATCAGTGGTCAAAACCAGGTCTGGTTCGAATCTGAGGGCTTCCCCGAATTTCTCGGTAATGAACACCTGCGCAGCATACCGGAACATCCGCAGATCGAGGTCGGGCGCTATCGCCACTTTGCCCTGGCCCGTTTTCAACATGGTGATTTTCAATATTTGTTTGCCATCAAGCATGCACCGCTGGCGAAAAACATCGGCTGGTTTATCACCGCGCTGCTGGCGATCATCGCCCTGGTGCTGGCCTTTGCCCACCATCTGGTGAAACGACTGTTGCGACCGGTACGGGATTTGACCGAAGGCATACAACGCATCGGTCAGGGCGAACTGGATTACACCGTGCCGCTGCCCAAGCGCAAGGATGAACTGGGACAACTGATCCACGCCTTTAACGATATGTCGCAGCAAATCAACCGCACGATTAAAAGCAAAGAGCAGTTACTGCTCGATGTCAGTCATGAATTGCGCTCACCCATCACACGTATGAAGGTGTTGCTGGAGTTCATCGACAATCTGGACATGCGTGACAAACTGGGCGACGACATCCGCAGCATGGAGGCCATGGTCACAGAGTTATTGGAGACGGCGCGCATGGACAATCCCAGCGACGCCCTGCGCCTGCAACCGGTAGACGTCAGCGCCCTGCTGCGCGAAACCATTGAGTGGTACGGCGACACACCGCCCGGCATCATCACTAATAGTCACTGGCCGCCCATGGTCATCGAGGCCGACCATGACCGCCTGCGTACCGTCTTTCGCAATGTGCTGGATAATGCCCTGAAATATTCGCGCAATCAGCAGAAACCGGTAGAGGTTAACCTACAACAAAAGGGGAGAGAATTATTGATCGAGGTGCGCGACCACGGCGTGGGCATCCCCGCCGAGCAGCTGGAACTTGTGTTTCAACCTTTTTATCGTGTCGACAAGTCGCGCAGCAATCAGACAGGCGGCTATGGCCTGGGCTTGAGTTTATGCAAAAAAATTCTGCGCGCACACCATGGAGACATCTGGGCACAAAGCGACTATAACGGCACACGTTTCTTTATCAATCTGCCTGGCACAAAGACCGACGCCCCTTACGCATGAGCGACCCAAAATATTGCCCTCTTTGTGGCCGTCCTAGCCAATGTGGCCGCCTCAGTGGCAAAACACAAAAAAGCTGCTGGTGCGCCGACATCACGATACCCAAAGAACTGTTAGACTCTATTCCCTCATACGCTAAAAACAAAAGCTGTATCTGCCGTCAGTGCATCGAGGCCTACAACAAAAAAGTTGGCGTAAAAGAATAGAGACCAATACCATTTCCGCATCCTTTTTTAACATTTGTAAATTTTTAACAAAAACGACATTCCTGGTTTCCACTTACATTATCCTATTATCAAACCCCTACCTAACACACCTCTCTCAAGACCTCGCTTCGGATTCCGATACTGATCGTATAAATTTATTTTTATGAGTAACAACTTTCGTTACAGAACCCGATGCCCTTAACTTTGCAGGAACAATTAGACAATCTGCGTCACCAGATTGCGGGACAATATACGCCAGAGATGCTGGAGTTGTTAACCCGTGGCAATCATGAGATTCTTACACTCTACCTGGAAGACAAGGCGTTAAAGGCTGGCGAAAAAGCGCCGGATGCAACATTTTTCGACCAAAATCTGAAGAAGGTTTTTACCGAAGACATCCTCAAGGACAAACACCTGATCATCAGTTTTTTCCGGGGAACCTGGTGCCCATACTGCAATCTGGAGTTGATAGCCCTAAATCAGGTCTACGACCAAATCAAGGCCAGAGGCGGCGAGCTAATATCCGTGTCACCGGAACTCTTAAAGTACAGCCAAGAATCGATCAAAACCAATCAATTCCAATACAAGATACTTTATGATGCCAATAACAGCGGCGCCACCAAATTTGGTCTGGTATTCGAATTACCTCTGTCATTGCGGGAAATCTACATGCAATATTCGCTGGATTTGAAAAAACGCAATGGTGACGACAGCTGGATATTACCGATGCCAGCCACTTTTATCATTTCCAAGGACGGCATCATCCGCAAAACCTTCGTCAATGCGGACTATACCAAGCGTATGGAACCGGCCGAAATTCTAACCGTACTTGACCAACTCCCCTCCTAACGGTAAATCACTAAAAAATTCAGCAGCGCGGACCAAGAGAGAGACACTCTCTTTCTAGAACATTTCTAAACCTATCATGATTTGTACTATTTCTGTGTTTGTTATCCACAACAAACATAGCTGTGAGCAGCTCAACAAAAACAATCAATTAAACCAAATTTAACGAGTTAATTGATTTGTACTGGATACTTTTGTATGGTCACCTTCGAATCACTAAAGAACCGGTCGACCCTTGCTTGTCGATTGCACTTAAACTGGCACTAGAAAATATATGCGCATTTTAGTAATTGAAGACCACGCAGTCGTACGCAGTGGATTAAAGCTTGTTTTATCGGCCTGGAAGCCGCAGGCGCTTATCCTGGAGGCAGAGAACAGGGCCCAGGCCTGTGAATTGGTTACGCAAACGCGTGATCTGGACCTGGTATTGATTGATCTGAATCTTCCAGGTGCCAGTGGTTTTGACCTGACAGACTACTTGATTACTACGCTGCCAAAGACCCCCGTGGTGGTTTTTAGCGGGGAGACAGGATCTTCTATTATTTATAGCGCCCTCAATCGTGGCGTACGGGGCTACATTGTAAAATCCAGCGATGAGCAGGAGATACGCAAGGCGCTGGATTTGGTGTTGCAAGGTAAGACATACGCCCCACCCGCACAATTTACCGGCTCACCAGATTATTTGAGTTACAACAATCCGACCGGCAGCCACCTGTACGATGCAACCGATACGGAGACCCTCAGCAGCAAACAGATCGAAATTCTTACTCTGTTGGTACAGGGAAAATCGAACAAGGAGATCTCGACAAACTTAAATCTGTCACCCGCTACGGTCCGCTCCTACCTGACAATAATTTTCCGCCATCTAAACGCCAGAAACCGCACGGAGGCGGCCAATATCGCGCGCAAACTCGGTATGATCAGCTAATGGCTGGTATGCGATCTTCCGACCAGCAAATGTGCAATCTCTCGCCGGAGGTCATCCGGCGCCACCGGTTTATACAATACCGGAAAGGTTAGCGAGGAAAAATTGTGGACCTTTTCCACTGAGGTATCACCTGTTATCAGCAGTGCGGGCGGCAGATGGCCATAGTGCCGACCCAGGCGTTCGATAACCTCTACACCGGTCTCACCGGGCAAGCGGTAATCAACAATAAACAGATCGGGCTTTCCGGCCATCTCAGGCAAACTTTCAAATAATTCTGATCCACTGCTGAATTCGACAACCTCACCACCCCAACCTTGCAACAAAAATCGCAAAGCAAATTTTACCGTATCATTGTCGTCGACAACGACTACCTTTTTCCCTGAAAGATTAACAAACTCTTCCGCCCCTTTGGACTGAACCGGATTTTCACCGCCTTGTGCTGCGGGTAAGTCAACATAGAAGACCGAACCCTCGCCGAGCTTTGAACGAAATCCGAGCGGCATCCCCAGCAAACCACTCAACCTCTGCACAATCGCCAGCCCCAAACCCATACCGACGCCTTTGTCGCCATCGGTACCGCCAATACGCTCGTATTCCTTGAAAATGACCTCGTGAAACTCCTCCGCTATTCCCGGCCCAGAATCACGCACTTCCACTCTGACTCCCCCCTTGAGAAAGCGCGCCGCCAATATAACTGTCCCGTGTTCCGTATAATGAATGGAGTTACTTAACAGATTCCGCAGTATCCTCTCCAAGAGCATTTTGTCAGATACCACAGACAAAGACATGGAACGAAAGGCGAGGGAGATCCCGCGCTCAGCAGCCTCGGATTCATATTCTAGAAACAGCTTTTCGAGCAATAGTTTGATATCAAACCGCTCGAGTTTCGGCTGCATGGCTCCGGCGTCCAGCTTGGATATATCAAGCAATGTGTTCAGCAAATCGCGCATTGCCCCCATGGATGAAGACATGGTATCTAGTATCTGCTGTCCCTCCCGATCGGGGACCAGGCGGCGCAATGATGAAGCCAACAGGCCATAGGCATGCAGTGGCTGGCGCAAATCATGACTGGCGGCGGCGAAAAACTGGGTCTGCGAGGCCCTGGCCTTCTCCGCCACTTCCTTTTGTTCATTCAGTTTAAAGCGCAGATAGAGTGCCTCGGCAAAGGCGGCATAGAGAAACCTGTTAAACCAGATCAGAATCGCCATATAAAAAGCGATACACACGGCCACCAGGGGATATTGACTCTCTGTACTGAAGGCAAACTTCAGAACAAACGGGATCAGTATTGGGAAAAGCTGGGCATAGAAGGTCGGCCGGTAGGATATATAGGTTATAGAACCCACCGACGCGGCGCCAATGACAAAGGTCAGCAAAGCCATCTGATGAAATACCGATTCAGGGGCATGCAACATGAATGCGGTCACGCCCCAGATCGCCCCATCCATAACGCACAGAGTCATGGCCCGGCGCCGCGATGCATCGGCGTATTTCCTTGATTCGGGCAGACGCTTTTCTATATACGAGGTCAGGGGGATGAACCCCATGTACAAAATCCAAACACCCGCGTACCAAATCAGCGCTCGGGACTGGTCAACATTGTGCCACATCAACAATAGCAGGAGTGTCCCGCCGATCACACCGACCAGAGGCAAGGTGTCGAATTGCACGAACACCTGGGCAATCTGTTGCCGCAATACCTGTCGGTCCAATTCTCCCGCCATATCTCTCATACAACACCGAAACCCATTGATTTTATTGCCATACAGTACACAACTGATTGTATGTTCGCTTTTTCTACACGATGAATTCGCTTAAAATGCCCACCCAATTGCAAACAAGCGTCACCCGTACAATACCTTTGCAATAATACCGATATCCAATCGTCAGTCACTGGCCAAAATACCTAAATCGCCAACCACTGAGCAAACAAAAAAAGTTCGGGGGGTACCGGCTACTGAGCAGCCACCGGCAACAATTTCGCACTATGCAAGTGCATGCGTACAAACATGGACTGCGGGATTACTACTTTTTTTCCGATGAATGTAAGACAGTTTCTATTTTTGACAGCTGTTTCTCGATGGCGGAAAGCCTCTCCAGTATCTGCCTCTCGGTGCGCTTTTCATCCTCCTTTTGCTTGCGCTCATCCTTGGAGATAAAAAAGGCGGAAAAGCTGGCGGTCAACAGGGTAAACAAGGCCACACCCAGCAAAATGAGTAAGGCACCAAACAATTTGCCCAGGACACTGCCCGGCACGATATCGCCATAGCCAACAGTGGTTACAGTCACCCAGGCCCACCACAACCCCTCCCACACCGTATCGATATTGGGATCGATACCGGCAATCAGGACGCCGCTCATCATAATAATGATAAAGGCGCTTAGCAGGGTGACGCCCAGATGGTTGCGCGAAAGGACCTGACGTATGGTGTCGGAAAGATTGATCAGGATTGCCNNACCCCAAACGATCGGTATGCCCACCAGAATGATCAGCAGGTTGATCCAGTTGCCGCGCAGATAACGTCCCTTGTCATCGACCAGGAAGGTGATGATCAGCGTCTCCGAAACAAACATCAGCCAGATAATCAGATCAGTGACATAGCCAAAGGTTGCGGATAATGACCCCTGCGCCTCGGCATACCATTCTATGATAATCCAGGTGGCAATCAGCAACATCGGCGCGTCATACAGATGGCCCACACGCCTGGCCCTGGCGTTTTCCCGGTAATCGACCCCCGCCAGACCGATCAATGACTGAAAACGAATGTCCTTCATGGCATTCGCTCGGCATCGCGTAGAATGGTTATTTCCACACGCCGGTTTTGTGCGCGTCGGCTAGCGGAACTATTCGGGACCAGTGGACGCGTATCGGCGTAGCCCGCAACGATAACATGACGGCCGTCAACCACTCCGCTCTCCAGAACATGGTGCGCGACAGAGACGGCCCTGGCCGCTGACAAGGCCCAGTTGGAGGTGAAATACTCGGTGGCTATCGGTCGGTCGTCGGTATGACCGGCGATAACAATCTGCCCTTTGACGCCTTTCAGCAGTGCAGCAATTTGGTGTATGACCGGGATGTATTGCTGTGACAACTCGTCGCTACCCGATGAGAAAGTCACCTTTTCCGGCAGACGTATCACCACCTTGCCGTCGAGATCCTCCAGATACATCATACCGGCGGCAATCTCACCCGACAGGGAATCATTTAATTGGGAATAGAGACTGTCTGTCTTGTTATCGTTAGTATCGTTGTTTTCGTCGTGGCTCTCCCGCACGATCGACGCTACCGGCGGCGCAATCACACCCGGTTCAGGACCGGCAAGCTCATCTTGTGCGAATTGGCGTTTGATCCATTGCACACCGTCGAAACCTACGGCCAGGGACTGCACAATAGATTTGTATTTTTCCTCGTCGATCTTGGAAAAGGAGTAGAGCAGGACAAAAAAGGTCAACATTAAAGCCATCAAATCGGCGAAGGTGACCATCCATGCCGGGGCCGAGCTGGTTGCATTTTGGTTGGACTTCTTTGCCATGACGCCGGTTAACCTGGTGGTGTCGTACTGTCAGCTGCCGGGGTAATCAGGCGCCGTTTATTGGATGGTAAATAGGACTCCAAAAGTTCATCCAACACCTGCGGATTTATGCCGTTTTGTATTCCCAGTACGCTTTCCAGGATCAACGACTTGTTGACATATTCCTGGGCAACACGGCTTTTCAGCTTGTCGGCAATGGGATTGGCAATCAAGTGGGCGAACAGGGCACCATACAACGTGGTCAACAGGGCAATTGCCATAGCCGGCCCGATGGCCGAGGCATCCGTCAAATTGGCCAGCATCTGTACCAGACCGACCAGGGTGCCGATCATGCCGAAGGCAGGCGCGGAATCGCCCATAGCGCGAAACACCTTCTCGCTCAATTCGTGGCGCTCGATGGAGAGATCCATCTCCTTGGTCATGACACTGCGGATAAATTCGGGCTTGTGGCCGTCCACACACAACTGGATACCCTTGCGGAAAAAGGCGTTGTCGATCCTTTCGTTTTCCAGGGCAATCATATTGTCCTTGCGTACGATTCGCGCAAACTTGTTGGCCTGTTTGATCAGTTCCGAAGGTGAATCGACCTCCTGCCAGAAGGCCTTCTTGATGGCTAAGCCGATGGCGCGGAAACAATCGCCTACCGGAAACTTGATCAAAGTGGCGGCGAAGGTACCCCCCATCACGATCATGAGACTGGGGACATTGACGAATATGGAGGCATCGGAACCGCTGACCATGGCCAGGGCCACAATAACGGCGCCGGCAATCAGCCCGATTAGAGTTGCAAAATCCACCACCCCTCCTTGTTGAATGTCCAGGTTTAGCCACCACACCTGTGGGTGTTAACTCTATCGGTCATCAATCGGACGACTGTAGCGAAAAGTGATCCCTCAACTCCCAGTTTCCGCCAGCCGATAGCAAAGCTAATCAGCCGCCAATGCGGTTGCCTTCAACCCAATCAACATCACCATTTTAACTAAGGGATAGTCTATGCGCGTTCGCACCGTCAACCACCTTCGCCAGACAGGCCGGATAATTGCCATAACGATAATATTGAGTCTGTGGGGTTGTAGCCCTAACGAAGAGGAAAACAAAGAGGCCAAGAACTACCGTTTTACCGGCCAGCTCTCCAACGCCACCGCCGCCGTTAGCGCCCTCTGGCGGGCAGGCGCCACCACCACGTGCAATGTGGACAATATCATGGCGGTCAACCCCGCCACCGCCTATCCCGACCGCAACCTGGCCGAGCTGGATGACCAGGGCAATTTCGCCATCAATGTCACCGGCGGCAAGCCCTGGATCCTGGTGTTCGTCGATTCCAGCCAGGTGGGACAAAACATGGTCTGTGCCATGGTCAAGTCCGATGCCCTGGACAGCCTGGCGCCGGCGGATACCAGTGGCAAGACCGATCTACAGACGGTCACCATCAATAGCGACGGCAGCGCCACCAGCAGTGTCACCTATGCCGACCTGATCGACTCCCTGGGCCTGAGCGCATCGACCGCGACTGTCTTGGGCGCCCTGGACGATGTCTCCCTGCGCTACGTCAATCCCGATATGGACGGCGATGGCATAATCGACTTGAAACAGGACAACCATAGCTTCGGCCTCGATTTTCATATCCGCTTCAACATGGCCCTGAACAGCACTAACGCCCATATCGGCGACATCGTCGACAACTACCTGGGCGGCTCCGGCGTGGCCGATGCGTCCTATGCCGGCACCGGCGTCACCGCCAGCTACACCTCCACCGGCAGTTATGTCTCCTACCCCGCCGCCTTCAGCAATGTCGAGACCGGCACCTTTACCTACAGCCCGACGGTCACCGGCCGCGACAGTCTCACCATCGAGGGCGGCACCATCATCACCAAAGATGTAGCCAGCAGCGCGATCACCGCTAACAGCTTCGGTGACTACAAGGGCTTCGGCCCCAACACCAACAGTAGTTCCGAGCTGCCGCAAGGTACTCTGACCTACAGCTTTGATAGCAAAAACCTGATCTTCACCCACGTCCAGACCCCTGCCCTGGCAGACTTGACCAATCCGCTGAATCGCATCGCCCCGTTCGTGCGTTTCGTCACCGCCAGCGGCAAGGTAGTGCGCATCGACTATAAATGGATGCAGAAGACCAGCACGGCCTGGCAGTTGGTTGATCTGGCCACGCTGCAGCTCCTGGTCAACGACAGTGGTGGATACATCAGCCTGCGCCCCAACCTGGACAACGCCACCAGCTCTTTCGGCTTCACTATTCCACGCAATCAGGTGGAGGGCAGTATCGATTGGACGGGCAGCAACGCCAATCTAAACGGCATCAGCGCCGCCGAGTTGGAGGCACTCACTGCCAGCCAGCTGTGTCACTTCGGTTTGTCCTATGACGACACCTTGGGCATGCGCTACTTTTCCGGTTTTGACAACGCGCCGGGCACCTGCCAATAACAGCGTTTACCCAGCAAGAGCCCCGTTCACGGGGCTCTCTGCTTTTATATTCCACACGAAAACCATACCGGGCTGGCGATCAGCAATCGGCTCGACCTATACTGCCAATGAAACAGAGAGGGTGTGAACGTCATGAACCTGCGTGATCTGCAATATCTCATCGCCCTGGCGGAGACACGCCACTTCGGCAAGGCAGCAGAGAGGTGTTACGTCAGCCAGCCCACCTTGAGCGGGCAACTGAAGAAACTGGAGGAGGATCTGGGGGTGGTGTTATTCGAGCGCACCAACCGCAGCGTGGAGATCACCCCCATCGGCGAGGCCATCACCGCCCATGCCCGTTTGATCCAGGAGCAGACCGACGTCATCCGCCAACTGGCCCAGGCCTATCAGGACCCGTTGGCCGGTCCCTTGCGCCTGGGCGCGATCCCTACCCTGAGTCCCTATCTGATGCCCCTGATCCTGCGCCCCCTGGCGGAGACCTTCCCCCAGATGCGCCTGATCCTGTCGGAAGAGATGACCGATGTCCTGCTGCAGCGCCTGCACCACCACGAGATCGATGCGGCCCTGCTGGCCACCGAGACCACCGATGCCGACCTGGCCAGCCTGCCCTTGTACGACGAACCCTTCTGGCTGGCCCACCCGCGCCAACACGCCCTCAGCGACAAGCGCCAGATCGAGCAACGGGACCTAGACCAGGCCGATCTGTTGTTGTTGTCGGAGGGGCACTGTCTGGCCGATCAGGCCATGCAGCTGTGTCACCGCGACCGGCGCCCGCAGCAGGGCGAGCTGGCCGACCTGCGCGCCGCCAGCCTGGAGACCCTGATCCAGCTGGTGGCGGCCGGCTTTGGCTGCACCCTGGTACCGGCCCTGGCGGTGCGTCCACCCTGGAGCAATGATGCCAATATCGTGCTGCGCCCCCTCACCCTGGCCGACGCCGGCCGGCGGGTTGCCCTGGTCTATCGCCAGAGTTTTCCCCGCATCGAGGCCTTGAAGGCCCTGGCCCAGGTCATCACCCGCCAGCTACCTGACTCCGTAACTCCTTATAAACAATAGAAAACCCTTACTCATAGGCGATGCCTATGGTTTCTATCCGAACAAACGATTTCAATAATCGTTAGACAGACACGATACTTACTCCCGTCAGCACAACAGAGTTTTCACCGGCCCGGACCGAACAATCGGGCTAAACGACAGGAGTAATACCATGATCGAAAATCGTACCGGACAAAACGTGCCCAAAACCGTCTTCCGTACCCGACATAACCACGAATGGGTGGATGTCAGCAGCGGCGACATCTTCAAGGGCAAGACTGTGGTGGTCTTCTCCCTACCAGGCGCTTTCACGCCCACCTGTTCTTCCACCCACGTACCGCGCTACAACCAGTTGACGCCCACCTTCAAAAAGCACGGCGTCGATGAAGTGATCTGTATCTCGGTCAATGACGCCTTCGTCATGAACCAGTGGCAGAAAGAGCAGAAGGCCTTCAACCTGACCTTCCTGCCCGATGGCAACGGCGACTTCACGCGCGGCATGGGCATGCTGGTGACCAAGAACGACCTGGGCTTTGGCGACCGTTCCTGGCGCTACTCCATGCTGGTNNGTCTCCGACGCCGACACCATGCTGGCGCATATCGCCCCGCAGGCAAGCAAGCCTTTGGACGTGACTGTTTTCACCCGCGAAGGCTGCGGCTACTGCGTGCGCGCCAAGGGCCTGTTGAATGACGCCGGCATCGCCTATGAAGAGCTGGTCCTGAACCGTGACTACACCGAGGCGAGTCTGCGCGCCGTCTCCGGCCGCTCCACCGTACCGCAGGTCTTCATCAACGGCCAGCACATCGGCGGCTCGGAAGAGCTGGAGAGTTACTTGAAGCAATCCCGCTAGTTCTCCCCCTTACCCGGTCCTGAACCTTCAGGGCCGGGATTTTTTTTGCCCATAGCCAACGGAACTTCAAAACCAGGCTCGGCTTGGCACCCCAGAACCATTCCGCTATAGTGCCCCCTTGCCAAGGGAACCTCTGATTAATTCAATCAGGCGGATGATGGCAAGGCGCAAAGGGGCGAAAAAGCGGAGTTTACACGGGGTAAATGAGCATTTTGAGCAACTTTGCAACGCAGCCAGCGCTGGCTCAGTGAATTAATCAGAGGTTCCCAAATTCAGATTAGATTTTCCGTCGGAGCAGCCATTGACCAGCAACAAGCGTGTCGCCTTTCTCAACAGTTCGAAGTTCTGGGGCGGCGGTGAGCAGTGGCACTTTCGCACGGCGACTTTGTTGGCGCAACGGGGCTTGCCAATAACCTTCTTCTGTTACCCGGGCAGCGTATTGCAGCAGCGTCTGCGCAGTCACGCGCAGATCACTGTCGTGCCGCTGCGCGTCAGCAATCTGAGTTTTCTCAATCCCGTCAAGATTCTCTTCTTTGCCCGCCTGCTACGCAGCGCGAAGATTGAAACCCTGATCGCCAACTCACCCAATGACATTAAACTGGCGGGGCTCAGCAAGTTGTTTTATCGCGGCCTGCGCCTGATCTTCCGGCGCGGCCAGCCCCATCCGCTGAAGAACTCCTTCATCAATCGCTTTCTGTTTCAGCGTATGGTCAACCTTGTGATCGCCAATTCACAGGATGTCAGGCGCGGGCTAAACGTGAAGAATCCCCAGTTAGTGCCGCAGGAGCGCATCGTCGTCATCTACAACGGCATCGACGTCGACGCCTTTGAACAGCGCACCTTCAATCCCGTAGTCGCGCGCGAAGACGGCGTATGGTATCTGGGCAACGGCGGCCGCCTGGTGGAACAGAAAAACCAGAAGGATCTGCTCTATCTGTCACAACGCCTGAAACGGGACAACATCCGTCACAAACTGCTCATAGCCGGTACCGGCAAACTGGAACAGGAGCTGAAACAGCTGGCAAAACAACTGCAGGTGGATGACTGCGTCGAATTCGTCGGCTTTCTGGAAAACATCAAAGACCTGCTGGAGTGCATCGACATCTTCGTCTTCCCCTCCAAGTTCGAAGGCATGTCCAATATGCTGGTCGAGGCCCTGGCCAGCGGCACACCGATCGTCGCCTACGACGTCAGCAGCAACGCCGAGGTCATCAGCGCCGATGAAACCGGCTTTCTCGCCCCGGAGGATGACATCGATCGCCTTGCTAAACTGTGTAAAACCCTCATCGAGGATACAAACCTGCGCACCACTTTCTCCACTCGCTGCCGACAAAGCGCCCATCAAAGGTTTTCGGAGCAAGGTCTGCTGGAACAGGTAATAGCGCAGCTCTAGTTGAAACAAAGGATTGACTATCATGGCTGATGGCACGACGGGACACGGGATGAAATACATTATTGCCATAGTTCTATTGGCGCTGATCATAGGCACCCTGACCACGCTGGGCGTCTATTTTATCCTTGGCAGTAATCCCGGTTACTTCTACGCGAAATTCATCGCCACCCCACTCAGCCTGGTCGCCGCAGTAGTCATATTTTTAATCTACGATGAACTCTATCCGAAAAAGAAGTAGAGTATCCCCTCTTCTTATAAACCACACTTTACCCATAGTGCAAACATATCCACTCACTGCGCCAACAGACGTTTGATAGTCTCGTTTACGCGCCTATCGCGCGTATCCTGGCGCTTGGCGCTGACGATCCACCAGACAAATTGCTTTTTATGTGACATCGCTAACGCGTCAAAGCGTCTTTTCGCCTCGCGATCTTTTTTCAGCGCGACCTCCAGTTCCTGCGGCACCTGAAAATTCACCTCCACACTGTCCAGGCTGTTCCAAGCACCATTCGCTTTCGCCGCATCGATCACCGCCTGCCCCGCCGCCGTCATCAGCCCCGACTTGATCAATTTCGCAACCCGACGTTTATTGGACTGCGCCCAGATGCCCTTGGGCTTGCGCGGCGTGTAGCGCTGCATATGCTTTTCATCGTCGATACGCCTGAGGGTCGAATCGATCCAGCCAAAACAGAGGGCTTCCTCCACCGCCTCGTTGTATTTGATCGACTCCTTGCCCGACTTCACCTTGTAGAACACCAGCCAAAGCTCCTGTACCTTGTCGTGATTCTCCACCAGCCAGGCGCGCCACTCGGCGCGATTTTTAAATAACCTCTTCTGCATGCTCCCCCTCATTCATCTACCTGGTCCCCCCCAACGACGCGTAGTACCCACCCTATCAGAACGCCTACCTCAGGCAAATACCTGCATATTTACAAAGGGTTAGTAAAACAGACTGCGAAAATTCTCTTCCCCCCCTTGACCGGAAATCCAGTTTGATCTATAAAAAACGAACGTTCGTTCTATTTATTTTAGTGGAA
The DNA here is from genome assembly GCA_002450975.1 of Proteobacteria bacterium UBA6915. Lineage (GTDB taxonomy): Bacteria > Pseudomonadota > Gammaproteobacteria > UBA6915 > UBA6915 > UBA6915. Next base: position 880 of record DKAX01000143.1, on the reverse strand, counting down.
ATCCATGCCCAAAGTCAGCGATGAACACCAGGAGTCCCGCCGCATGCAGATACTCGGTGCAGCCATGCAGTGCTTTGCCCAAAAAGGCTACCACAAGACCACCATGCAGGACATCTGTCGCCAGGCGGGCTTGAGTGCAGGGGCGGTTTATAACTATTTCAAGGGCAAGGATGAGATCATCGAGGCGGCGGCGGCCATGGGGCAGATGCAGGCACGGGAAATCTTTTCTGCCGCCGGCGCCCTGGAATCGCAAGGGGTGCCGGCCATTTTGATGGCCGCGCTGGAGGGCTATCGGCAACTGCTGCACATGGAGGGGGTACACACCGGCCTACGCGCCGATGTCATGTTCCACGCCGAGGCCTTGACCAATGACAAACTGGCTGACATCGGCCTGGCCAGCTATCGCAACATCATGGACCAGTTGCTGTTACTGACCGAACGCTGGCAGGCCTGTGGCGGCATCGCCAAAGAACTGAGTTCACAGGCTGTGGCCCAAGTATTGTTCGCCATGGTGCAGGGATTGATGACCCAATTGGTAATGAACCCCGCTATCGATGTGGACGCCTATTTTCAGGCCCTGGAGGCCATCATGTTCGGTGAGAAGTCCGGATAAACAGCAACAACAACGAGGAACAAGGAGATACACATGAAACGATTTCTCACCCTGATGAGCGGCTGGTTCGAGGCCCTGCCCGACCGGATCAGCGCGCGCCGCTGGCAGACCTGGCTATTATTCGTGGTGGTGGTTGGCGCCATGGCGCCGGGGGCCGCTCGCTTTGAACTGGACCTGACCGACGAGGCCTTCTTCAACAAGGGCGATCCCATCCGCCAGTCGCTGGACCGCTTTCGCGCCCAGTTCGGCAGCGACGATCCCATGATG
>DKAX01000217.1 GCA_002450975.1 Proteobacteria bacterium UBA6915 | reverse complement strand
ATGGTTACTGTATAAGTGGTATTCGATAGCAACCTGCCATTTTCTCCGGCCAACGTGGCCGGAAGCACAAGAACCATTGTATTCGTATTCTTATCCACCAATTTGGTGTTAGCAAAATACTCTTCCGACTCAGAGGTTTTGACCTTTATGTCATAAATCAAAGTCGACCAATCCATTGGTTGGCTAAAAACCAATGTAATCTGATTAAAAATGGAAGCATTGTCGGACTCATGTACCGGCGAAGTGCTGGTTAATACCGCTGACGCATCGATTTTAGTGTTGTTTTTTTCTGAAGCATCACGAGCTGCTGAACCACAGCCGGCAAAATTAACCAAACACGATAGAAAACAAAGAGTAAATATTGAGATTTTCATAGAGGCGTGCCCAGAATAGCTAGTTTAGTTAAAGGTAAGAAACCGGAAGAATTGTGATCAATTCTAAATTATTTCATTTTTCAAAAACAAGGCACCGTCGTCACAACTTAGCCCCATGAGACCAGCTCTAAAATGACAATAAATTCTGGACAGCAGCACTGACGCCTTCAAGAAAAACACGCATTGTTAGAATGGAATACACATTATTCAACACGTCAAGCATACCGATGAAATATCCAAACCTATTAAGGGTCGAAACCCAATGCTGCTAATAACGTACCGTAATACCAACATAGCCATTGGCCAATACTTCTCCACCAGCCCTGGACTCCCGGTAGCCGAATTTCAAACCGGCGTAGTCTGTATTCATAACTATGGCAAAATCCGTTTCCGATATATTTTGTGCCCAGGCAGGCCGATACTCTATACCGTAGCGTTTATTCGGATAGAGCATGATTGGTATTGTTGCATATGAATAGGAAGAATCGGCATTTCCGCTTAGATAGAGCCTACCCAATCCGAAATCGATTTCGAAATTGGGACCGAAGGACATCCGATAGAGACCGAATAGACGAGAAATTGCCATATCATCTTGTGACTTAAATTCGTTAAAAGCGGTGTTGCTATAAACCAAAGCAACCGGTCCATATCCTGCCTCCATACGCATATCAGTCGCCGTGACGTCAGCCGAATAGGGTTGAAGATTCAAATCCAAACGAACAAAAGGAATCAGGGGTTCACCGAGGTTGCGTGGCTCAATCTGGAAATCCCTGCCCGGATAGTATTCATCGGATCGTCCGGGACTGACAGCCACTCGACCAAAACTGTAGTGACCACCCGCCTTGATCAGCTCACCTATGAATTGGAGAAAAGAACCGAAAAAATCGCAAAACAAACCGCCGTCTTGACAACTACCACTCGAATCCCCTGTATTTTGAGAACTAGAAGGGTTCGATCTGGATTGGGAGGTTTTTTTTACTGCATCTTCTTCAAAAGAATCAAGCTTCCCTGCGAAGGCCTTGGCACTAAACACAAACAACACTATCAAAACAAAGTAGCGGACAATCGTTGACCTACTTCCAATTAAAAACATCGGGAAATTCCTTTTTTAACTAAGATGTCTCCAGAAGAGTTACACCGAGTGTATATTTACTACTTTATCCGGTCAACCATACTCCACCACGCGTTCACACAAAAGCGCCTAGTAATTCCATAGGGTTACATTATGGAAGCAGTTTCTAATTTAGAAATAAAAACTAAAACCCTCGTTGTATCGGTTAGGTTGGAATAAAAAAAGGGGCCAGAATATGACCCCTCCTTAATTTAACTCGTTTAGGCCTTGGTAGCCGTTGCGAGAAAGATAGGATAGTTTTTTTGCTCTTTCTGCAAAGTGTGGGCAGTAAAAAAGGCAATATCTGTAAAACCGGCCTTTTCCATTCTGGCTTTAAACTCATCGCGATCAAACCCGGAGTGGTAGACACCTTCAATATCCGCAGGATGAAAATCACCCTCTTCGGTATCGAGGTCGGCCAGGGCCACGCGCGCACCGGGTTTCAGATGTTCTGAAAAACGTTGCAACATCTTGTCGGTGTCTTGGACGTGGTGCATGGCCATGGCGCTGACGATCAGATCGAACTCACGGTGCAAGGATTGTTCGAGAATATTCTGGCAGATGATCTCGACCTTACCTTTCAACTCCTCCTTGGCCGCCAGACGCTCTAGCATTGCCGGTGACACATCTACTGCAGTGATGTTTCCGACCTTGTCGGCTACCCTGGCCGTGATCAAACCGGTACCGGCTCCGAAGTCCATCACCTGCATACCCTGATGCAGTTCAACATTATTCACTATACAGGCACCGATGCCTGCGGAAAGTTGGCGAGGGATATCGTTGGTGTCGAAATCCTGAGCCTTATCTTTAAATAAATCTGTCATGTGTTTACCTCCGGACATGAACGGGACATGGTTACTGGGAATAATTCAGACTGGCAGGCCCTTGAGGAACTGGCGTACCACCTTTTCCACAAAGACTCGTTGTTCTTCGCGTATTACACGCACGTTGCCCTGCATGAGCATTTGATTACGCGGGGCCAGAATCATGGCGGCAAACATCTGCGCGTAAAACCCTGGCTCTTCGAGTGAAGGAAAACGTTTTTGTAAAAAGTCGACCAGGGGCGCCAATACCCGTTTGGGTCCGGCCTGCATAAAAGGCTGCAACAGTCTCTCCTTAGCCCCTTCGCTCACCATCAGCTTGTAAACCCCCAGCGCCGGGGGACTCAGATGGAAGGCCAGAAGATCGCGTCCAAACAGGTTGAGTTCTATTGCGAGTGCGCCATCGCCCATTGTGTAAAGCGGCTCCTCAGTCGCCTGGATATGGGCCATCACCGCTACAAACAGCTCTTCCTTGGAAGGATAGTAGCGATAAACAGTCTGTTTGGTTACACCCGCCCGCGCGGCCACCGTATCCATACTGGTACGCGCATAGCCCTGTTCCAGGAACAGGTCCAGCGCCGCCTGCAGAATAGTCTCCTGCTTGAACTGGGCATTTTTCAATGACTTAGACAACGGGCCGGGTCTCCAACTTAAATCCATACTAGCAAGGATTGCAATATCATACTTGTAAGTATGACTTTAATGCAAATCGGATTTCTTGATTGCGACTAAGATTCAGAAGAGCTATTAATATCAGCGACTTAGTTTACATATCCAACCCAGATAGATCAGCCAGACTCGTCATACAAAGTCTCCATCGAGCCATTCTGTCATATCCACGGCCTGGCTCGACGACTCCACTGACATTAAGCCTGCCGTGAGGAAAAGGCCAAAACGATTACCGGACGCTTACATTATTCGCAATAAATCAGTTGAGACGCGTGTATTAACACAACAGTCCAATCGCCTCCAAACAGTGTTTAAAACAGATCTAACATCAACAACTGCTAATACGGCAATTACGCACTCGATGACCGCGTAATCAGTAGCACACAAGCAATTGCGAATTTGGTTCCTTATTTAATGAATTGATTGAGGTCGCGTCGTCTAGCTGGTAGCGTAACAGTGCCCGGTGGAGGAAGGGTATTCGCCGGGCGTCGATTACTATAACAACGGAGATTGGATATCATGTTAAAGAATAATATTAACGCTTTGATAGGTTTAGGGTTATTACTCAATACACCGCCAGTTTTGGCGGCGACCAACTACAACTATGATCGTACGCTGACAATAAACGGGACCGGCTATGATATGGGTCACGCGGTAGCCTATGACAAGGCCGGCAACCTGTATTACGCCGGTCATATCAGCTCAGGAACAGATGTTGATCCTACTGCTGGAGTAGATGTTCGTTCGACCACAAACGACTCGGTGGATATACTTCTTACAAAGATCAATGCCGACGGCAGTTATGCGTGGTCGCGCACTTTGGGTGGCAACTATTTTGACCGCGGCTCTTCACTAGTTACCGACAATGCCGGTAACGTCTATCTCGCCGGCAATTTTTCCGGGGCGGTGGACTTCAATCCCGGCGGTACAGCCGACGTACATACCTCGGCAAACAACGGCTTCGAATACGATAACTTCGTGACCCGCATCAATGCAGACGGCAGCTATGGCTGGACCCGGGTATTAGGTGGCTATTTTTATATCTACGGGCGCACTATTGACGTCGACAGCAAGGGTAACGTCTACGTTGCGGGCGCCTTCTCCATACCGCAGGACTTTGCGCTGGAAGGCACAGGAGACATCAGAACACCGGTCGGCGGTGATGACATTTTTCTTAGCAAGCTCAATGCCGACGGCAGTTATGCCTGGACATACACCATGGGCTCGACCGGCTATGATATGGGCCATGCGGTCGCCGTCGACGACAGCGACAACGTCTACTTCTCAGGTCACTTCGTAGGCACAGTAGATCTGGACCCCACTGACAATGTCGCTAACTTTACCTCTCAAAATAACTCTGCGGATGTATTTATCATCAAGTTTGACGCCAATAGTACCTACCAGTGGACCAAGACCTTTGGCGGAGCGGGATGGGATGGTCCCTACAATCTGGAAACCGATGCTGCCGGCAATCTGTATACCTCGGGTCTCTTCGCAGGGACATCTGACCTCGACCCGACGGACGGCATAGAAAACCACACGTCGATCGGTCCAGTGGATATCTACGTCACCAAGCTCAATGCCGACGGCACCTTCGGATGGGCGCGTACTCTGGGAGAACCAGCCAATTTCTACTATAACGAAGTCAACTGGGGCGGCAGCATGACCGTTGACCGTGGAGGAAACATCTTTCTGGCCCGTTGTTTTGTAGACAGTATGGATTTCAACCCAGGCATCGGTACTGATCTGCGCACCTCCGCCGGATTGACCGATATTTTTGTCTCCCAAATCAACAGTGATGGATCTTATGGCTGGACCCACACAATGGGCGGAACCTCCAGCGATTGCGCCAACGCCATAGCGGTAAGCGAGGGCGGTCAATTGGCGGTTGCCGGCAACTTCCAGGGCACTGCCGACTTTAATCCTGCGGTAGGCGATTCAGTTACCTCTGCGGGCGGACTGGATATCTTCGTCACTACATTCAATCGTGTAAGCGAAATCGTATTTGATGTCACACGAATCAAGGTGGATGTAAGCGACAAGGAAATCAGCTTCCGGTCATTGTTAACGACTCCATTGAACCTGAATTCGGCTGATTTGGTAGAAGGTACTATCAACGGCGTTAACATTGCTAGCGCGCACTTTAGTGAATTCCTCGAAATCGATCCAGGCATTTTGAGTTTCCGCAGCAGCAACACACGCATAACCATTGATCTCAATAGAAACACCATAACCTTTAAAAACCGGCAAATCGATCTAGCGCAAGTCAACTTGGGTATTGGTGCGGAAGTGAGCATCAAGCTTGGCGATAAAACCGGATCATCGGTATTTACTGGGACAGTCATCTACGACTAACGACACACCCCCTCTATCGAAGTTGATAGAGGGGGCTTTAACGCAGCTCCATGACTACCCTGGCAAGCGCTGACAGGGCAATACTCAGACGCTGCCTGGTCAACTCATCGCGTAGTTGCAATTCATCATCGAAACGTCTTTTGGCAAAGGGCACTTGTAACGACGCCTCGATTACAACCTGCCAATTCATTGCACTCAAGACCTGAACCATTGGACAAAACGACCTTACGCCACCGAGTCCGCTGGTGGCAACACTCATTACCGCCGCCGGCTTAAGCACCAGATCCGCGCAATCGACCAGCCAATCCAGGGCGTTTTTCAAGGCACCGGGTACACCGTGGGCATACTCCGGGGTACAGATGATGATGCCATCGCTTGCGGCCAAAAGAGACCTGAATTCGACGACGGCATCCGGCACGAGCTGTTCCGTCAGCGCCGGATCGAAGGCCGGTAACGTCACCAGCTGCTGGTACAGCTCCAATCGCATGGGAGCCTCTGCAAGATCGCACGCCGCCCGTAACAGAGCACTGTTGTAGGACTCCTTTCTAACACTCCCCGAGATGGCTACAATTTTCATCGCTGCCTATCCCGCCACAATACTGGAATGCGCCAGCCGCACCTGCAGATTGTCCGCGTTACCTGACACCCACAAACGGGTAAAGCGAAACTCGGCATCCGATCGATGCCCCAGATAACTGCCGACAATACGTACCCGAGCATTTACCACGCCGATACCGCGAATTATCTGGACCGTTGTCTCCAATGGCTCTATCTTCTCGATTTTCAAACTGCCGGACTTGTGCATGGCAAGATCGTCGGATTTACCGAGAATCTGGCCCCGATGGTTGGTAAATAGCAAATCCTCCGCAAGTAGCTTGTCCAGTTCATTCACATCAGATGACAACATCGCCATAGCCAGCGCCCCTTCTGCGGCCATCACCGTCATTTCACTCACCTGTTGCATTTAGCTCCTCCCCCACATCCCAACCCCCTAGTGGTAATCGTTGTTGCGAATTACACAGCCCGTTCAACCCGGTGGCCACGCCATCTGGCGCCCACCGAGCAGGTGCATATGAAAGTGATATAAACTTTGGCCGCCTTGCGGACGTGTGTTTATGACCAGGCGATATCCGGTTTGTTCAATACCCTCCTGCCTGGCCATGTTCTTTGCCAGTGCGACCATTTCCGCGACCAGTTCAGGATCAGCCTGCTGCAACGATGGAATACGTGCTTTCGAAATTATCAGCACATGGACTGGCGCCTTGGGGTGTTTGTCGCGAATGGCAAAGGCATGTTCAGACTCGGCCAGGTAACGCTCACGTCCCACGTTTTCAAACGGCGAGGGTTTGGTGTAAAGAGATTCAATTGCAGCTCCCGCCAGAGTATCCGCCGCGATCAGAACGGCCACCGGAACAAACATGAAACGTGCTCGCATACTAGCCATTCCAGCCGTTGTATTCGCGCATCACCTCGACCACCTGAACATGCCAGCTCTTGTACCACTTTGTCCGCCCTAGTTCCTGGGCTTTCGTATGCTCTACATTATTCTTCCAACGAAGTATCTGTTCCTCATTCTGCCAATAGGAGATGGTAATCTCGTATTGACCCTCCGTCAGCGATATAAAATCCACACAACCGTATTCCGTCAGCGCCAATTCACGTAAACGCGCAGCGGTTTGGGCATAGTCATCGTCGAAATGCAGGACTTCGGCCTTGAAAATGACAGCGAACATACCCCCTCCCTGATACAGCGGAATTTCCTAATTTTTAGCAATATTTCTTATCCAATCCCGAAATATATACTCTATATAACTGCGCTCTACAGATGACGCTATACCTGAATGCATTCAGCACCTGCTCATCGCGAAACAAATTACACGCTCCCGGCAGGGTGAGATGTTTTGAACTGAATTCCGGCATTTTTTTGTAAACGCTCAATCAGTCGTTCACCCAGGCAGCTGGCCGGGGTCCAGAATCCGCCCGGCATTTTTTTAACGTGCTCGTCCAGCGCCAGACATACTGCACTTTCGGCGATCATACGACTGGCGCTGCCATAACCAATGTCGCGCTCGCCGTCTATCTGTACCTGGGTGAGGATGGACGAATCCTGGGGATGGCGCGCAGTGAACATGATGGTATAGGAACCGCCTTCCCGTTTCTCCTTGGAGGGTCCTTCGCCGGGTTGTCGCATCAGTCGTCGCATAATGGCGCGGGTTGGCCGTAACATTGCCAGCATCACAAATACATTCATGGAAACCGTTGCCGCAATGGCACGTAGCCAACCGCCAACTCCGGGCCCCGTTGCCCCGCCTTCCCCGTAGCGGAAATCGCGCCCATAGGGGAAACCCAACAGGGCATTGCTACGGCGCACGATCTGGGAATTGAAGGCCGCCAGCAGATAGGGAGCGGACCAGGCACCGATCTCCGCCTCCCAGCGCGGCGCTTTGACATCGGCCCCCGTGGCAGTGATGCCAGCTTCCGCTGGTATCAAGGTGTTGGCATCGAGCACGATCGCCAGCATGCCTTTTTTCGATGTGGCCAGTTCCATATTGTTGAATGCCGAGGCCAGCGTCCCGCCGCTGAACTCGGCATTCACCACCCGGGTCACGCGCATGGAAACATCGTTACTGTACACGCCGTGGCGTTCCCGCATCGCCTTTTGTACCAACAGGTTGCCCAGGTCCGAAGGCAGGGAATCGAAGCCGCAGGAGTTTACGATACGGACACCCCGGTCGCGCGCCGCAGTTTCATGAGCGGCAATCATGTCGCGCACCCAGAAAACCTCGCCGGTCAAATCACAGCAATCGGTGCCCTCCTCGATACAGGCCTCAACCAGTGTACTGCCATAGCGGGCGTAGGGCCCGACCAGGGTACACACCACCCGTGTACGCCGCGCCATGGCCTTGAGGCTGGCCTTGTCATGGGAGTCGGCCAGAAAAATCGGTAGCGCATCCGGTATTTGCCCATATTGTTGCAGTACCGCTTCAAGCTTCTGCCGATTGCGGCCGGCGATCGCCCAACGCAGCCCTTTGCCTACACCGTAGGTCTCCAGCAGATACTCAACCACCAACTGACCGACAAACGCCGATGCCCCCCAAACGATTACATCAAACTCCCGCGTGTTGTGTTCTTGTGTAGCCAAAGACACTCCCTCTCTCTCGTATTTTCGTAGCTGTAAGAATTTGTCCTGCGATAAAAATAAAACAACCTGTAGTTATGAATTGGTGGTGGGTACAACGTATATGCCCACCCTACGGTGTCTGATACGCTATCTCAACTCCTTTCTGATGACCAGTTTCAGGCCGGACCAGGTATCATCGATTGCGCAAACTTTGATGTCGACCAGACCGATGGATAGCGCGGCGGCACGTATGGAATCCTCGCTCACATCAGTCGATATTTTTGAGGATTTCTTTGGCCAGGACACCCAAATCATACCATCTCTATTTATCACCTTTAAGGCGTTAACTAAAAAGGTTTCCAGAGCACTTTGGGATTTGGTGAAATAGTGAACAAAGTCGACAGGCTTACTCAATCTGGACTTTTGCGTGGCATTGTCCGGCAAGGTGCCAAGCATGGATTCGTATTCAACGGGTGAGCCGGAAACATAAAACCGACTACCCTCCTTGAGGCCCAGCTTTTTGACCAGCGGCGTATTGGAATAGCCTGCCATTATTTTTCCTTTTCCAAAGGTTTGAATTGAAGAGCGCATCAACCTAACAAACATTCGGCGCAATACGCTAGCTAGGTTATTGGTGGGCACAAAATACGTGCCCACCCTACAAAAACTTGCTTTAAATATCCAGGCTTAACAGCCCCCAACTATGTAGGGTGGGCACGTTCTTCGTGCCCACCAGCCCCGCACAAGGTTTACTCACCAAATTTTCCCACTTCCTCACCATCTGCTACACCACCCCACTCCTTCGGGTACATCTCTTGCCTAACATAACGATGAAAAGTTGAATATGGCCAATCACATACTTGCTTTACATAATCATGCTTGACTGGATTCCAATGAATATAATCCAAATGACGCCGATAGTCTTGATCGTCTCGAATTTGATGCTCCCAAAATCGTCTTTGCCAAATTGTAGATTCGTGGTGTTTGCTTTTTGACAGGGTCATCCAATCCGGACGCTTGTAATGCTCGCCATTGGCCAAGCTGACCTTACGCTTGATCAGAGACCAACGCCGGGGATAATCATTGTCGCCGGTCGGCAGCGTCCACAGACAGTGCAAATGGTCAGGCATCAGCACCCATGCATCTACCACAAAGGGTAGTTTGGCACGAACAGCATTAATGGCGATACGCAATGCCTCCCTAATCGGGGGATCGCATAGAATCGGTTGGCGACGGTAGCTGACCAAGGTAAAAAAGTAGGAAGCCCCTGGGGTTTTGGCGCGTAGATATTGTGGCATATTGCTTTAATCTCTCATCCATTGAGTGATTGGTTTCCGGTGGGCACGAACTACGTGCCCACCCTACGATTACTGACTACCATTTCATATGCAGTTGTTACCCTACGATATTAGTGCAAGCTCTCTTCCCAACAACGCTAACCCAACAAGCGCTACATTGTAGTCACCAGGAAAACATTGCCCCACTACAATACCTTCCATAAATAACGATATAGAACCCATGGTAACATTAGAATCAAATGTAATAGCGCCTTCTTTGACCTCGCCTAACAAAGCCCCACCCACCCTAAAAACACTACGTCTATCCATGTATGCTATTTGCGCCTTGGTGCCATCGAATATTTTGTCGTCGTAAAACTCTCCAAGGCGCTCCTTGCTGCCATACCTCCACATCACCCCCAGTTTGGACCAGGCGACTGGCCTACCCCCAAGTTATCATAAATGGTGTATTTCGGTTCGGACATTGTATCAACCCGTATCAATTTGTAGCTGCGAATGCAGCTTGATTAAAAAACGCAATGTTCTCCCACAAACGGCGAAAGAAATCAAGAAAGTCAAAAAGGCAAGAACAGATGAGAAACCAAAAGGAGAGACGTTCCTCTTACCTTAACCGACCCGATTCCTAACCTTACCCTGTTGAAAAGCTAGAATATTCTCCACCACCTGATCGAGCAGGCGTTGACGGGACTGGCGACTGGCCCAGGCGATGTGGGGGGTGACGATGAGATTGGGGATGGCGGGGTCTAACAGAGGGTTACCGTTAACCGGTGGTTCGGTGGTGAGGACGTCGACGCCGGCGCCGCCCAGGCGTCCGTTGCGCAGGGCGTCGGCCAGGGCGGTTTCGTCGACAATGCCGCCGCGGGCGCAGTTGATCAGCAGCGCCTCTTTTTTCATCAGTGCGAGGCGACGGGCGTCGATAAGATTGCGGGTCTCTTCAGTGAGGGGACAGTGCAGGGTGAGCACATCCACCTGCGGCAATAAATCATCCAAATCCAAACGATCGCCGGTAGCTTGTGTACCGACGCGGGCGGCGATCTTGACCTCCATGCCGAAGGCGCGCGCCACTGGCGCGATGCCGTGGCCCAGTTCACCGTAGCCAACAATACCTAATACCTTGCCTTGCAATTCACTGATGGGAAAGTCGAGCAGACAGAATTGATCGCTACGCTGCCAGGCACCGTCGGCGACAGCCTTCTGATAATCGTTCAGGCGCGTAGTCAGGGCCAGGATCAGGGTGAACACATGTTGCACCACAGAAGCCGTCGCATAGGCGCGCACATTGCACACGGCGATGTTTTGTACATCCGCTGCTTTTAAATCTACATTATTGTAGCCGGTGGCGGCGACGCAGATGAGTTTGAGGTTTTTTGAATTCTGTAACGCTGCCTCGTCCAGCAGCACCTTGTTACTGATCACCACCTCGGCATCAGCGATGCGTGTCGCGGTTTGATCGGCGGCAGTGCGTTCGTATAGTTGCAACTCACTGCACACGGCGCGCAGGCCGTTGAAGTCGAGATCATCCCGTTGCAGGGAATCGACATCGAGAAACACCACCTTCATGGCTTGCCCCGTTTCTTGTTGGGTTTGCTGTTGGGTTTATGGGCAGACTTGACCGGCGCCTTCTTCACCGGCTTTTTCGTTGTTGCGGCACGAGCGTTGTTACCGGTTGGTTTACCCTGGCCTTCGACGCGCGTGTGTTGGGTACGAAACGGTTTGGCCCTGTCGGTAATCCGTTGGCCCTCGGCCTGGTCGCCGGTTCCGGCCGGTTGCCAGTGAGGGATCAGGTGACGCTTGCCGTTGCCGATCAGGTCGGCGCGCCCCATGCGCTTGAGGGCCTCACGCAACATGGGCCAGTTGTTGGCGTCGTGGTAACGCAGAAAGGCCTTGTGCAGGCGACGCTGTTTTAATCCCTTGGGAATAGGCACCTCTTCGCTCTGCTCGGTAACCTTGCGCAGAGGATTCTTGCCGCTGTAATACATGGCACTGGC
>DKAX01000123.1 GCA_002450975.1 Proteobacteria bacterium UBA6915 | reverse complement strand
GAGTCGCGCAGGCCGTTGTGGCCGCCGTGGCCGCCGCCGGTTTTGAGTCGGACGTCGCCCGGGTCGAAGTCGAGTTCGTCGTGGGCGATGAGTATCGACTCTGGCGCGATTTTGTAGAACTTCGCTAAAGCGCAGACGGCCAGGCCGCTGCGGTTCATGAAGGTGGACGGTTTTAACAGCCAGACCTCATGCCCGTGCACGCGTGTTTTGACCGCCTCGCCGTGGAACTTGTTCTCGGCCTTGAAGCTCGCGCCGGTTTGGCGCGCGATGGCGTCAACGAACCAAAAGCCGGCATTGTGCCGCGTGGTTTCGTACTCGCGGCCTGGGTTTCCCAGGCCGACGATGAGTGCGATGGGCGGCGCCAATGCCGGCTTTGGTATCGGGTGGAGTCGGCTTTATTCGCCGGCTTCGCCTTCTTCCGCTTCTTCCGTGCTCGCGCCGCGCGGCATGTGGATGCTGACCACCGGCAGATCGTGATCGGCACCGTGGCTGAGGGCGATGATTTCAACGCCTTCAGGCAGTTTGACGTCGGACAAATGTACGGCGTGACCGGCTTCCAGGTTGGAAATGTCGACTTCCAGGTATTCCGGCAGGTTCTTGGCCTGACAGTTGATTTCCACTTCACTCATGTTGTGGTTGACCAGACCGCCGGCGGCAACGCCCGGAGCGTCTTCCTCGCCGACGACATGGATCGGTACCAGCATGTGTATGCGATCGCCTTCGCTGACGCGCTGTAGATCGATATGCAGGATGGTCGGTTTGGACGGGTGACGCTGCACATCGCGCAGTACCGCCTTGTTCTTCTTGCCTTCAACGTTGACCGACAGAATGTGCGAATAAAAGGCCTCGTTTTCCAGCGCATGCATAATGGCATCGTGGCTCAGGGTCAAGGATGCCGGATCCTGTCCGCCTCCATACATGACGGCGGGTATTTCGCCCGTACGGCGCAGGCGGCGGCTCGCACCTTTCCCCACGTCCTTACGGACTTGCGCGTTTAAATTGAAATCACCACTCATCGTGTTGCTCCTAACAAAAAAGACCGCCTGCGGCGATCAAAACCCCGCCCCCTTGCGACCAGGGGGCAGGAACCAAAAAACTAATCCATAAACAGCGAGCTGACCGATTCCTCCGCATTGATGCGGCGCATGGACTCGCCCAACAGCTCGGCAATGCTCAGCACGCGGATCTTGCCACAGGCGGCAGCGGCCGGTGCCAGCGGGATGGTGTCGGTGACCACCAACTCATCCAACTGCGAACTTTCAATATTACTGACTGCCGCGCCGGATAACACCGGATGCGTACAATAGGCCACCACCTTGGTGGCACCGTGATCTTTCAGGGCGTTGGCTGCCTTGGCTAGGGTACCGGCGGTATCCACCAGGTCATCCACCAGCACGCAGGTACGCCCTTCGACGTCACCGATGATATTCATCACCTTAGCCTCGTTGGCACGCGGGCGGCGCTTGTCGATAATGGCCAGCTCCGCATCGTCCAGGCGCTTGGCCAGGGCACGGGCGCGCACCACGCCGCCCACATCAGGCGACACCACCATGACATCGGGGTACTTCTGACGCCAGACATCACCCAGCAAAATGGGTGACGCATAGATATTGTCCACCGGGATATCAAAAAATCCCTGAATCTGATCGGCATGCAGATCCACGGTCAGGATGCGATTGGCACCGGCGCTGGATAACATATTGGCCACCAGCTTGGCCGTGATCGGCACACGTGCCGAACGGGGGCGACGATCCTGCCGGGAATAACCGAAATAGGGAATGACTGCGGTAACGCGCTGTGCCGAGGCCCGGCGAAAGGCATCCAGCATCACCAGCAGTTCCATCAAATTGTCATTGGTCGGGGCGCAGGTGGGCTGAACTACAAACACATCCTTGCCGCGCACATGTTCCTCGATCTCGACCATGATCTCGCCGTCGCTGAAGCGGCCACTCAGGACACGCCCCAGGGGCTTGTGCAGATAATTCACCACCGACTGGGCCAGTTGCGGATTGGCATTGCCGGTAAAGACGACCATATTGCTATCTGGCACGCAACAATTCCTCTGCAGATTCAGCGTTGGATCAAAACTTCAAGCTGACGACATCTCAGGACCCAGAACGATCGGCTTGATCTACTGAGAGTCAGACTACCGACCTGAAGACGACTAACACATGCTCGCAGCGCCGTCGGACGGCTGAAAAATGGCTGGGGTGCCAGGATTCGAACCTGGGTATGCGGGAATCAAAATCCCGTGCCTTACCGCTTGGCGACACCCCAACAGCTTACGGAACCGGAACAAACACGGGCAAAGTTTTGAGCGGTCACTACCGGGGCCTATATCGGTGCAGGGGAGATCGATTCAACCCCTTGGCCATAACACCTCGCCAGCCGTTTGGTAGTAGTGACATCACCTTATGCGCCCGTTGCTCCGTTTCAAAGGGAGCAAAGACACAAGCACCGGTACCTGTCATCCTCGCGGGTCCATATTGTGACAACCACTCCAGCGCCATGGCCACCGCCGGAAATTGTTTTGCCACCAGGGGTTCAAAGACATTGACACCTGCCCCCGCGGGGAAGCGGCGTATTTTGAGGGGTACAGCATCCCGTGTCAAATCGGGATGCGTAAATAGAGCGGCAGTCGACACCTGGGCATCGGGCATCAACACCACATACCAGGGCTCGGGCAGGTCGACCGGGGTCAGCCGCTCCCCCACCCCCTCCGCCCAGGCGGCCTCACCGCGCACAAACACAGGCACATCAGCACCTAGAGAGAGCCCAAGCTCGGCTAGGCGATCCAGACTTAACTCCAGATTCCATAACGCATTTAACGCCACCAGCGTAGTGGCCGCATCGGAACTGCCACCACCCAGCCCACCACCCATGGGCAGGTGTTTGTCGATCTGGATATCCACCCCTAGCGGGCAGCCGGTCTGCTGTTGCAGCAGACGCGCCGCCCTAACGGTCAGATCCTGTTCCGGGGCTACACCCGGCAAGGGATTGCTGTGAAAAATCTCGCCATCCTGGCGCACCCGAAACGAGAGCCAGTCGCAGTAATCAATAAACTGAAAGACGGTTTGCAGGAGGTGATAGCCATCGGCGCGCCGGCCGGTGATATGCAGGAACAAATTCAGCTTGGCCGGTGCCGGCCAGCGTCCATCGGGGGGTAGGCGGGTTGTCATGGGAGGCAACCATAAACCGCACGACAAGACAAAGCAACGGCCTTTGACGCTTAACTAACCCGACTCACCCAGTTGCCAACTCTCGATGACCAGGCGCAGACCCAAGCGGTGATTCTTTATAAAAATCTTGTCGGGCAACTCCTGACCTTGCACCTGGGCGTAGCGCAGGAATCGCACCTGCCACCCCGCCTGCCGCAGTTGTTGCACACGCCCAAATTCATCCAGATTAAACTCTTCCAGCGGCGAATCACCGGGCAGACCGCGCACCCAACGCTGCAACTCCGGTACCGGCACACGCCAACCCAATTGCTCCTGCAACAGGCTGTCTGCGTCATCGGCGGTATATTGCTCCTGCTCGGATAGTCGCAATAGGGCACCGTTCTGACCGCCCTGCAATTCCACCGTACCCTGGCCAAACGGCGCAATAAAACGCATCAGGTATTGGCTCTCCTGCTGGTGCCACTGCAAGACACCACTCCAGGACTCCTGCTCGTTCTGCATGGCAAAACGACCGGTAATATCCCAGCTATGGATACTCTCCAGGGAATCGGTACGCTGTTGCCAGGTAAGTTGCCGGTCGCCGACCGGTGC
Organism: Proteobacteria bacterium UBA6915; assembly: GCA_002450975.1. Lineage (GTDB taxonomy): Bacteria > Pseudomonadota > Gammaproteobacteria > UBA6915 > UBA6915 > UBA6915. The sequence goes on along the minus strand of DKAX01000123.1, from coordinate 1,695 downwards.
CCGCTCAGGGACACCGGCACAACCATTAAGAATCAGAACAGAGAATAGAAGAAGCTTATTGAGATGATTGATCACAATCCAAATCGTTTCATGATATCCAGTAAGACAGCGCTCTTGGGTGAACTCTTCAAACCNNCTGTCCATAATGGCCGGGTCCTGCGGCTCCAGCTCCAGGGCACGACGCACCATGACCAGGGCTTCATTGAAACGATCGGTGCGATCGGCCAGGGTATAACCCAACGCATTCAGGGCCTGCACATTATCCGGATCCATCTTGAGAATTTTGCGCAAATCATCTTCGGCGATCTCCACAAAATCAAGTTTCTCCGCCATCAGGGCGCGGGCGTAGAGCAATTCACGCTCTTCGGGCATAGCCAGCAATGCCTCGCTCAACAAATCAAAAGATTCCTGATGGGCACCCGACTCACCCAGAATGTCCGCCTCCAGTAAAATCAACTGCACCCGGTCGTCATTGTCGTAGACCTGGACGCTGTTCAGATGTTCGCGCGCCTTGTTGATGTCACCCTGCTGGGCAAATATCTTGGCGATATGCATCTGGGCATTCAGATAATAGTTGCCGCTGGTAATGCGGCTGTACCACTCCACCGCCTGCTGCGGTTTCTGATTGAACTCGGCAATCTGGCCCAGGTAATAACTGGCCTCAAACACTCGCCGATCCAGATCGATCAGGCGTTTTAAATAGCCTTCCGCCTTGCTCCAGCGCTGCAACTGCACGGAAACCATACCGCAGGTGTAGAGGATGTCGGCGTCCTTGGGTTCCTGCTTGGCCAATAACTCGAATTGGTCCAGGGCCTGGTCCAGCTCTTTGGCATCCATGAGCAGACGGGCATAGGTCATGCGCACAGCCACATCCTTGGCCAGCTTGCCGCCTTTGAGCACAGAGGCCAGGTAATCGGTGGCGCGGGCGGAGTTACCCAACACCTGCAGCACCCTAGACTTCAGCACCACGGCCTCGGACCAGTCAGGTTGCAGCAACAAGGCTTTATTGACCGCCTCCTCCGCCTTACTTAGTTGCCCTTTGCGCAGGGCAAAATGGGCCATGGCGAATTGGGCAAAGGCATTTTCCTGGCGTTTGGCCATTAACTGATCCATGACCGCCATAGCGCCCTCTTTGTCGCGCTCCCGGGCCAACATCTGCACAACCGAGAGATAACCCTGGTCCGGCTTGTCAGTCGACTGACCGAGAAACACCTCGAACTGTTCTACGGCATCATTCAAACGTTTATTGCGCAACAACAACACCGCCAGAAACTGGCGGGCATCGATATTGTCACTGGCCAGCTCCACCCACAGATTGGCCGCCTCCAGGGCGGTCAGGTCATCGCGCGACATGACGGCGATGCGGGTGGCGTGTTCGGCGACGCGCGGATCACGGGTCTGGGTCGCGACCCGCATGTAATTCTTCACCGCCACGTCATAAAAACCCCGCTGCCCGGCAATTTCGGCGCTGAGGATACGAAACAGAATATCCTGGGTAAGATTGACATCGGGGAGGTTATAGGGGGCGGGGGCCTCACTGGCTACAGGCTCTGCTTCCTTGACACCCGGTGCAGTGGTTGAGGTACACGAGCCCAGAAAGACCAGGCTGGTAAACAACGACAACAAGACGACTCTATTCATATTTACTCCGAACTACACTGGGAAAGGTCATAGGGCCTGTTCACACTTATTCTA
>DKAX01000125.1 GCA_002450975.1 Proteobacteria bacterium UBA6915 | reverse complement strand
TAGGCCACCAGGGAACCGGCACCGGAACCACGACCCGGCCCCACCGGCACGCCGTTGTTCTTGGCCCAGCGGATAAAGTCGGCAACAATGAGGAAGTAACCGGGGAAGCCCATTTTGATAATGACCTCCAGCTCCACCTCCAGGCGCTCGTCGTAGGGCTTACGCTGCTCAGTGAAATCCTCCGCTCGCACATCCATCAGGGTAGGCAGGCGCTTCTCCAGCCCTTCACGACTGAGCTGACGGAAATAGTCATCGGTGGTCAGTTGCGGCGGCACCGGAAAATCGGGCAGAAAATACTTGCCCAGGGTCAGTTGCAGGTTACAACGCTTGGCGATTTCTACGGTGTTGACCAGGGCTTCCGGCAGATCCGTGAACAAGGCCTGCATCTCCGCTGGCGTGCGCAGGTATTGCTGCTGGGAGTAGCGGCGCGGCCGGCGCGGATCGTCCAGGATACGCCCGTCATGAATACAGACGCGCGCCTCATGGGCCAAAAACTCCTGTTCGGTCAGAAAACAGACGTCATTGGTGGCCACTACCGGCAGATGGGTCTCCAGGGCCAGCTCCACGGCGCGGTGCAGGTAAAGCTCCTCGCCGTCGCGGCCGGTGCGTTGTAACTCCAGATAATAGCGATCGGGAAACAGGGCTTGCCAGCGGGCCAACATTGACCGGGCCAGATCTTCTTTGCCTGCCAACAAGGCCTGACCCACATCACCCTGCCGACCTCCGGACAGGGCGATCAGCCCCTGGCTGTGTTTTTCCAGCCACTCCGGTTGCACCACCGGGATACCCCGTTGCTGTCCTTGCAGATAACTCAACGACACCAGCTCGGTCAGGTTGTGGTAGCCCTCCATATTCTGACAAAGCAGCAACAGACGGCTGGGTTGGTTGGCATCCAGTTCGTTGTGCAGCCAGACATCGACGCCAACAATGGGCTTGATGCCGGCATAGGTCGCCGTGGAGTAAAACTTGACCATGCCGAACAAATTGCTCTGGTCGGTCACAGCCACAGCCGGCATCCCGGCGGCGGCCACGGCCTTGATCAGGGGTTTGATACGAACCAGACCGTCTACCAGCGAGTATTCGGAATGAACGTGCAGATGGATGAAGCCAGGTGAGTGCATAGGTCGGTCATTGTCGGCTGTCCGGTGGATGGTGACAAGACTTGACACGGCGGAGCAACTATCGCCAGTAATGCAACCTCATGATAAATCCAGATTTAATCATTTATACATCAACCCTAAGACTCTCCAGCGCCCGGCGCACCGGCCCGAAGCTGCGCCGATGTATGGGCGTTACTCCCAGATCAGACAAAGCCTGGATATGACTCTTGGTTGGATATCCTTTGTGGCCGGCCAGACCATAGCCGGGATAGCGCTGGTCAAACTCCACCATCTCCCGGTCGCGCGCCACCTTGGCAATGATGGAGGCGGCACCGATGGCTGCCACCTTGGCATCACCTTTGACTATGGCCTGGCAGGGACAAGGAAACTGAGGACAGCGGTTACCGTCCACCAACACCTGATGCGGCGCGGTGCCCAAACCGGCCACCGCCCGCTGCATGGCGAGCAGACTGGCCTGGAGTATATTCAGGTGGTCGATCTCCTCCACCTCGGCACGCCCCAGGGCAAAGGCCAGGGCCTTGTCACGAATCTCCACATCCAAGGCCTCCCGTTGGCGCTCGCTCAAGGCCTTTGAGTCGGTCAGACCGACGATAGGTTTGTCCGGATCCAAGATAACCGCTGCCGCCACCACCGGCCCGGCCAAAGGGCCACGACCAACCTCATCGACACCGGCTATCAGACCATCCACCACGGTAAAACCCCAATCCAGTTGTTCAATCATGCTTGATCAATCCCAATACCGCCTCCGCCGCTCGCTCACTGGCATTACAACGCAGGCTCTTGTGAATCTGTAAAAATCGCTTGGGCAGTTCACCACTGTTTGCCGCCGGCTCGAAATAGCGCAACAGGGCCCGACCCAGGTTTTGGGGTGTCACCCGCTCCTGGACAAACTCCGGCACCAGGGTCTCCCCGGCCAGCAGATTGGGCAGCGAGTAATTACTAACCTTGAGCAGACGTTTAGCAATGATCTCTGTCAATTTGGCCACTTTATAAGCAACCACCATGGGCTTTTTCAGCAGCATGGCCTCCAATGCAGCGGTGCCGGAGGCCAGCAGAATAGCATCGGCCGCTTCCATGGCGGCGTGGGATTGTCCATCGAGCAAAACCACTGGCAAATCGGCAGCGGTTTTTTGCAAGGTGTTGGTGAATATTTCGCGAATGACCGGTGTTGCCAAAGGCACGACAAAACGCAGGGAAGGCCGGCGTTCGTGGCACCAGGCTGCTGTACGGATAAACGGCTCGGCCAGCCGGCTAACCTCGCTTACCCGGCTGCCCGGCAGCAAGGCCACCCACTCCGATTCGGCGGAAAGCCCCAGTGACTTCAAAGCCCCATCCTGATTTGGCTCTAACGGTAAGGCATCGGCCAGAGGATGGCCGACGAAGGTGACCGGCACATTGTGCTGTCGATAAAAATCGGCCTCGAAGGGAAAAAGGGTCAACATGTGGTCCACACTACGGGCAATCTTGTGTATTCGCCCCTGACGCCAGGCCCACACCGAGGGGCTGACATAGTGTACCGTCGGGATACCGGCCTGCTTGAGACAGGACTCCATGTATAGGGTGAAATCGGGGGCGTCTATACCGATGAAGAGATCGGGAGGATTGTCGAGAAAGTGTTGGATTAACCGCTTGCGAGCACGGGATAGCTCCCAATAACGCCCAAGGACCTCGACGATCCCCATCACCGACAGCCGCTCCATGGGATAGAGGGAGTGGGCGCCCTGGGCCTGCATACGCGGTCCGGCAATGCCCTCGAAAATTACGCCAGGGTGTTTCTTTCTAATGGCTTCAATCAGACCGGCGCCGAGAATATCGCCCGAGGCCTCGCCGGCAATGATTCCAACACGCATAGGAATCAGCGCGCAATGCCCCGTTGGGAGCTATTGATAAAATCCAGCAAACGAGCAACTTCGGGATGCTGTTGCGCCAAGGATTGTAGTTGTGCCACCGCCTCGCTTACCGGCAAATTGGAACGGAATATCACCTTGTAGGCTTGCTTTAACGCCGCCAACGCAGCGTCGCTGAACTGACGTCGCTTCAGTCCCTCACTATTCAAGCCACGCGGATACAATTCACGGTCACCGGTAACCATAACGTAGGGAGCCACATCCTTGGAAATGACGCTGTTCATCCCGGTAAAACTGTGGGCGCCGATACGACAAAACTGATGCACCAAAGTGAAACCGCCCAGGATGGCAAAATCCTCTACCTCCACATGCCCTGCCAGGGAAGCGTTGTTAGCAAAAATGGTGTTATTGCCCACCTCGCAGTCATGAGCGATATGAACGTAGGCCATGATCCAATTGTCATCACCCAGCCGCGTATAACCCTTGTCCTGAGCGGTGCCCCGATTGATGGTTACACCTTCACGGATAGTATTACGGTCGCCGATCTCTAATGTCGTGGGTTCACCGGCATATTTTTTGTCCTGGGGTTCTTCACCCAAGGACGCAAACTGGAAGATCCGATTTTCGCGCCCCAGAGTGGTCGGTCCTTGAATCACAACATGAGGACCGATCCAACAACCATCGCCAACACGGACATCAGCGCCAATAACCGAATAGGGACCAACGCTAACATCGGTACCTATTTGCGCCTTGGGATCAATGATCGCCGTCGGATGAATCAAGATTCAACATCTCTTTCCGCGCACATCAGCACCGCGCTGCACACCGTTTTACCATCCACCTTAGCCTCGGCATTGAATTTCCAAACCCCGCGTACCACTTTCAACACCTCAACATGCAGGAAGAGCTGATCGCCGGGTTCTACGGGTTGCTTGAAACGAGCCTCATCCACGCCCACAAAGAAATAAAGTGACTTTTCCGTCGGTTGGGTTTTGGTAGTGCGAAATGCCAATATACCGGTAGCCTGGGCCAGTGCCTCCAGGATCAGTACCCCGGGCATTACCGGACGATGGGGAAAGTGCCCCGGAAAAAAGGGTTCGTTGACCGAAACGTTTTTGATGGCAGTTAACGACTTGCCTTCAATACACTCCACAACACGATCGACCAGAAGAAACGGATAGCGATGCGGTAAATGTTTTAAGATCTGGTATATATCCATTCTTTCCAAAGGGACACCTTTTCTGTTTCTTGTTAATCTTTATTGACGGTCTGCTCGAGTTTTTTAATCCGACGAACCATTTCGTCCAGCTGCTTAAATCGAACAAAATTCTTGTGCCAATCCTCATTACGTTCTAGCGGTGTACCGGAAGAATAGACACCGGGCTCCGTTATTGCGCGTGTCACCATGGACATACCGGTAATTTGCACGCGATCGGCAATCTCGAGATGGCCGACGATGCCCACGCAGCCACCTATGGCACAATAAGCGCCTATTCTCGCACTACCGGCAATGGCTGTACAGGCGGCAATGGCCGTGTGTTTGCCGATATGCACGTTATGTCCGATCTGGATCAGGTTATCCAGTTTGACACCCTCTTCAATTATGGTGTCCTCAATCGCCCCACGATCGATAGTGGTGTTAGCGCCAATTTCAACATCATCGCCAATCTGCACCGCCCCCACCTGGGGTACCTTAATCCACTGCCCCTTGTCATTGGCGATACCAAACCCATCGGCGCCAATAACCACACCGGGATGCATCAGGACACGCGCTCCCACCTGGCTACCGCGACACAGGGTAATATTGGCGACCAAACGGCTGTCAGCGCCAACGGCACAATCGGCCTCCAACACGCAACCGGGACCGATATAGGCGCGTTCGCCGATGCGCACACCAGTGCCAATGACTGCATTGGCACCGATGCAGGCACCCTCTCCGATGATGCAATCATCCGCCACCACGGCGCTGGCATGGACACCGGCGTCACCGCCAACTACGGGATAAAGCAACTGTGCGATACGCGCATAGGCGACATAGGGATCTGCCACCACCAGGGCATTGACCGTACACTGTTCCAGGTCGGCCTGCTTCAGTACCACGGCACCAGCACCGGTGGATTCCAGAAATTTTTTATAGCGTTTGTTGGACAAAAAGGATATTTGCCTGGGCCCGGCGTTGTGCAAAGTGGCAACACCTTCAATGACACAGGTACCATCGCCGCGAATTTCACCGCCGACCTGCTGGGCTAACTGGGACAGGGTATAGGTCGCCATTGCGATCTTTCTATTTCATTGACTTCAGTTTACCCAGGATCAAATCGGTGATATCGATACGATCACTGGCGTAGACAACACCCTCGCTGACGATCAGGTCGTATCCCTCCGACTTGGCGATCTCCGCTACGGTCTTCAGAACGGTCTGCTGAATCTCGCGCATCAACTCACCCTGGCGGATATTCACGTCCTCGCGAAATGCCTGGCCTTCGCTTTCAAAATCACGTTTGTCGCTCATCAGGTCACGTTCCATGCGTCGACGTTCCGATTCACTCATGATGGCCGCGTCGCGCTTGAACTTCTCTTCAGACTTTTGGATCTTCTCACGCAGGGCATCGAGTTTTTTCTTACGCGGATCAAACTCGGTCTCGAGTTTGTTCTGGGCATTTTTGGCCTGAGGTGCCTGCTCCATTACCTTGATGGGATTGATGAAACCGATCTTGTAATCACCGGCTTGGGCAACTGACATGGTCCATGCCGACGCCAACGCCGCTACTATTATAGAAACTCGAAAATTCACGTTACCTCCCATGACTTAAAAGATTGGCGCGCCAATGGTGAACTGGAAGACCTGAGTCCGATCGCCGGGTTGCCGGTCGACCGGCCATGCCCAGTTAAAGCGCAATATTCCCACCTGGGTAATCCAGGTAGCCGCAATACCGTAAGAGCGACGCAACATATCGGCAGTTATCTGCTCCTCGCCCAAAAACACGTTACCCATATCATAAAAAGCGCTCAGGCGAAAACTATTACTGTCCTCGGCCCCTGGGAAGGGAAAATAGAGCTCCATACTGCCCACCATCTTGCGATCGCCACCCAGCGCCTTCAACCCGGTCTCAGCGTCGCGTGGCCCCAGGGTATTACCCACAAACCCGCGCACGGAGGTGGTTCCACCGGCGAAATAGCGTTCAAAAAAGGGCAGCTCATCGGACTCACCGTAGGCCTTGCCGTATCCCAAGGTACCGGACAGGGCAAAGGTATAACGTCGGGTCAAGGGATAATACCACTCGCCGCGGTAACCCAGTTTGTAGTAGTTCAACCCACCGAAAGGCAGAGCAGCCTCCAACGACAAGGTATGCACCACCCCTTGCGAGGCAAACAACGATCGATTACGACTGTCATAGGACCAACTGCTGGTCAGCTCGTAGGCCTCGGTTAACAGACTGCCCTCGCGAGTGATCTTGGTCTCGTCGCCTTCGTCTTTCGGTTCGGTCACAGTGACATCAACGGTACCACCGAAGGTTTCCAGCTGATTGAAATACTCATCCGGCGCCGAGTTAAACAGGGCCAAATCGGTATTTTTATAACCGATACCCAGGCGGGCCGTATTGTATTCGCTAACCGGAAAACCATAACTGATGTTTCCGCCCTGCTCGTCAGTCTTGTAATCGGCCAGGTTGGCCTGACTGGCGTCCGTAGAGCGGGCAAACAGGCTCAGACTGCGACTGACACCGTTGAGGGTATAGTAGGGATTGGTATAGGAAAGACTGTAGATTTTATTAATCTCATTATTGTTGACCTCGAAACTCAGGCGTTTGCCGCTACCGAACAGGTTGTTCTGTGTAACACTGGCCTGCACCTGGAACCCCCCCAGATCGCCATAGCCGACACCGGCCATCAGGCTGCCGGTAGCCCCCTCTTTGACCGAGACGTCCATATCCACCAGGTCTGTTGTACCGGGCACCGAGGGAGTCTGGATGTTGATATCTTCGAAATACTGCAGGCGCTGCAAACGGATCTTGGATCGATTCACCTTGGGCGTGGCTATCCAGGCATTCTCCATCTGGCGAATCTCACGACGAATCACTTCGTCCTGAGTCTTGTGATTACCGGAAATATTGATACGACGAATGTAGACGCGCCTCCCTGGATCGACAAAAAAGGTCAGATTGACCTGTTTCTTTTCATTGTCGATGTCGGGAATCGGATTGACGTTGGCAAATGCATAACCATCCACCCCAAGGCGTTCGCTGATACGCGCCGCACTCTCGGTCACCTTGCGCCGGGAAAATACCTCGTCAGGCGCAATCTCTACCAGCGCCTCCAGTTCCGACTGCGGCACCACCTCTCGATCGCTACGCAAGGATACCTTACTAAAGGTAAATTGTTCGCCCTCGGCAATATTGATAGTTACGAACACGTGTTCTTTGTCCGGCGTAATCGCCACCTGGGTCGATTCGATATTAAAATTGACAAAACCACGATCCATATAATAGGAACGTAAAGACTCCAGATCCCCTACCAGCTTTTGTTTGGAATATTTACGGCTGCCACTGATTGCAGACCAGATGGTCGACTCACTAAGCTGAAACTGCCCCAACAAGGTCTTGTTATCATAGACAGAATTGCCAATGATGTTGATCTGGGTAATGGTTGCCTGCTTGCCTTCGATGATCCTGATCACGATATCGACGCGATTGCGCTCCAGTGACTTGATCTCTGAGTGAATGCGGATACCGTAGTTACCTTCGTTGAAATACTGACGTTGTAACTCCTGCTCGACCTTGTCCAGCAAGGAGCGATCAAACACTTTGCCCTCGGTCAGGCCAACCTGTTTAAGCCCATCGGTGAGATTTTCAGTGTCGATCTTTTCGTTACCCTTGATCGAAATACTGGCAATCGCCGGGCGCTCCTTGACGACTACCACCAATTCGTCTCCATCGCGCCCTAGCTGCACATCCTGAAAGAAACCGGTTTTAAATAGCGCCTGCATAATGGTCATGGCGCGATCATCGTCCAGGATTTCACCCACCTTGATCGGCAGATAATTGAAAACGGTACCCTGAGATATGCGTTGCAGACCCTCCAGGCGAATATTCTTGACAACGAAACGCTCTCCGGCCAGCACAGGTGTCGCACAGCCCATGCACAACAGCACTACGGCCACCAACCGGGAAAATCGCCTATACAATCGTAACAACATACCAATCATCAACCAAACAAACGCACTAAATCATTATAAAATGCCACCACCATCAGCATAAGCAACAATACCAAGCCCACCTTCTGGCCTGCTATTTGAACCTGCTCCGACAAGGGGCTGCCTTTGAAGAACTCGACAATATAAAACAGTAAATGACCGCCATCCAGTACCGGCACAGGCAACAGATTCAAAACGCCCAGACTGATACTGACAATGGCCAGAAATGACAGGAACTGCAACCAGCCAATGCTGGCAGATTGACCGGCGTACTGGGCGATAGTGATAGGACCGCTGAGATTGTCCAGGGATGCCTTACCCATAACAATCTGCCCCATCATATGCAGGGTCAGACAGGACATATCCCAGGTTTTGATCATGCCTGCCTTGACCGCTGCGAAAATACCATAGCGTTGAACAGACTGCATGTCAGCGGGGATCTCGCCCACATCTTTGGCGGCT